>NZ_DFMZ01000046.1:39773-44127 GCF_002375825.1 Aneurinibacillus sp. UBA3580 | reverse complement strand
AATTGACATCGGAGATCTTGTAATAGAGAGGGGAATCACTATGACGGGCTCGACTTCAACAACAAAGACGCAAAACATCATTGAGAAAACGGAAAAATTCGGGGCGCGGAACTACCATCCGCTGCCGATTGTTATCTCCAAAGCGGAAGGTGTATGGGTAGAAGATCCGGAGGGTAACAGATATATGGATATGCTAAGTGCGTATTCCGCGCTTAACCAGGGCCATCGCCATCCGAAAATTATTCAGGCATTAAAAGATCAAGCTGATCGGGTAACCTTAACATCCCGTGCGTTCCATAACGACAGGTTGGGCGAGTTCTATGAAAAGTTGTCCATGCTGACGGGCAAGGACATGATCCTGCCGATGAATACCGGTGCAGAAGCGGTAGAAACGGCCATTAAGGCCGTGCGCCGCTGGGCGTATGACGTAAAGAAAGTGCCGGAGAATCAGGCGGAAATCATCGTCAGTGAAGGCAATTTCCATGGCCGTACAACAACGATTACATCCTTTTCTTCGGATGAGGCGTACAAGCGCGGATTCGGTCCGTTTACACCAGGCTTTAAAATTATCCCGTATGGTGATATCGAGGCGCTGAAACAGGCGATTACACCGAACACGGCCGCATTTATGACCGAGCCGATCCAGGGAGAAGCAGGTATTGTGATGCCGCCGGAAGGCTTCTTAAAGCAAGCGTTTGAGCTGTGCAAAGAAAATAACGTACTGTTCATTGCAGATGAAATTCAAACCGGTTTTGGCCGTACAGGTAAACTTTTTGCATCCGATTGGGAGAACGTAAAACCAGATATGTATATTATGGGTAAAGCACTGGGCGGCGGCGTGTTCCCAATCTCCGCAGTTGCCGCAGACAAAGAAATTCTGGGCGTATTCGAACCGGGTTCCCACGGCTCCACATTCGGCGGAAACCCGCTGGGCTGCGCGGTTGCCATCGCGGCACTCGAAGTGCTGGAGGAAGAACAACTGGTGCAGCGTTCACTTACGCTGGGTGAATATTTCAAGCAGAAGTTGCAGCAAATCGATAACCCGGTTATCAAAGAAGTACGCGGCCGCGGCCTGTTCATCGGTGTTGAGCTGACAGGAAAAGCGCGTCCGTATTGCGAGGCGCTGAAAGAGCTTGGTTTGCTGTGCAAAGAAACACATGAAACGACAATTCGTTTTGCGCCGCCGCTTATTATTTCCAAAGAAGATTTGGACTGGGCGATTGAACGAATTTATCAAGTATTGAAAAAGTAAGCGAAGCGGTGTATGCTGTTTATAAATGTGTATAGGACGCAATAGGTGCCCCTTTCAGGGGAGAATAGGGAAGAAAACACGCGGGCCCGCCACTGTAGCCGGGGAGCCGTCGGCAGTCACTGAGCGCATGCGTTTGGGAAGGCTGTCGACATATGGCCTTGATCCGGGAGCCAGGAGACCTGCCTATTGCAGCGGATTACTCGAGGATAGGTAGCATAGAACCGGATGTGGCAAGTCCAGGTCTCTTTGACCTGGGCTTTTTTCCGTACATAAACACCTGTCACCTTTGCGTCCTTGTCCATTCTCTAGATTTCAGGAGAAAAGCGGGGGATAAAACGATGGAACAAACAATCGGCGCATTGCTTGCAGATACTATAAGTCGTATCGCCAGGCCGGATGAGGAAATCATGGGAGCGGTTCAAAAGCGGGTGGATAACCTGACCAAGCCGCCGGGAAGTCTTGGCGTTTTGGAAGAGATGGTTGTTCGCCTGTCCGGAATTCAGCGGACGGAGGGACCGTCGCTGGATAGAAAAGCGGTGATAGTGATGTGCGGCGATCATGGCGTGGTAGAGGAAGGCGTCAGCGCGTTTCCTTCGGAAGTAACAGGGTTAATGATGGGCAATTTTACACGCGGCGGAGCCGCGATTAACGTGTTTGCACGCCAGATGGGAGCGGAGGTTGTCGTTGTCGATATCGGGAGCAAGGCGGAGACGCCTCCAGGGGTACGAAACGAAAAAGTAAAATCCGGCACAAAAAATATGGCACAGGGTTCGGCAATGACTCCGGATGAAGCCGTGCGTGCAGTCGAAGTAGGTATTGCGATTGCAATGGAATTGGCTGCGCAAGGATGCAAAGCTATTGCTCTGGGCGATATGGGAATCGGCAATACAACGCCGAGCGCCGCACTGACGGCTGCTATTACCGGACGCCCTGTAGACGAGTTGACCGGAAAAGGGACCGGCATTGATGAAGATAAACGGAAGGCGAAAGCTGCAATTATCGAACAGGCCTTGGCCGTGAACGGAATAGACAAACACTGGCGTTCGGAGCTTACTCCGATTGATGTACTGGCCCGTATAGGCGGATTGGAAATTGCAGGGCTTGTCGGTGTGACGCTCGGTTCCGCTGCCCACGGTATGGCCGTTATTATAGACGGAGTCATTGCGAGTGCGGCAGCATTAGTTGCATATGAGATATGCCCGGACGTACTGCCCTTCATGTTCGCGTCGCATCTATCCGAGGAACCGGCCCATGAGGCGGCTCTAACGTATCTGGAGCTGACGCCGGCTCTGCATCTGCGTATGCGCCTTGGCGAAGGATCTGGAGCGGTTCTTCTGTTTCCGATGCTGGAAGCCTCCATTGCCATGCTGAATCAGATGGCGACGTTTGATGAGTTAGGTTTATAAAAAGATGCTCCCCGCTGCGAACACAGCGGGGTTTTTATCCAGAATCCGCGCACATATAACGCAGACCGGAAGATTGACTTTTACGCCGGAATTTTTATACGCTACCAGCATAAGGATGCTTGTCCGCGGTGGGTAAGCGGACTGTAGAGAGAGGGAGAATGCGTATGAAGACAAATAGAAGAAACGTGACGATCGCCATGCTGGTCGCTACGTTCCTGGCGGCAATTGAAGTCACCATCGTTAGTACGGCTATGCCTCGCATCGTCAGCGACCTGGGAGGTCTGACGCTGATTAGCTGGGTGTTTGCCGTCTACTTGCTGACGATGTCCGTAACGACACCGATTTATGGCAAACTTGCAGACTTGTTTGGGCGTAAAATTATTTTTACATTCGGTACCGTCGTTTTCCTTCTGGGGTCGGCGCTATGCGGTCTGGCACAATCGATGGAGCAGTTAATCTTTTACCGGGCCATTCAAGGGATCGGCGCCGGTGCCGTTCTACCGGTGACATTTACGATTATTGGTGATATTTATTCCTTTGAAGAGAGGGCCAAAATCCAGGGATGGTTTAGTTCCGTGTGGGGCATCTCAGGCATTGTTGGACCGTTAGTCGGCGGTTTTTTCGTTGACGTTATTTCCTGGCACTGGATTTTCTTTATTAACGTCCCGTTCGGCATCATTGCGGTCGTCATGCTATGGATATATCTGGATGAATCATTTGAGAAAAAGAAGCGGCATATCGATTACGCGGGTGCGATAACGTTCACGATCGGTATGACTGCGCTGCTGTATGGGTTTCTGACTGGAGGACAGGAATATGCCTGGAGTTCTGCGCCCATTTTCGGATTGTTTGCGGTTGCCGGGGTATTTTTGGCTATCTTCATCTTAATTGAAATCAAGTCTCCGGAACCGATGCTTCCGCTGCAACTGTTTACCATTCGGGCCATCTCCGTTTCCAACTTGATTTCATTTGTGATTAGCGCCGTATTAATCGCAATTAATGCTTATTTGCCGATGTGGATTCAAGGAGTATACGGACAGGGAGCGACAAGTTCAGGACTGGCTCTTACGCCCATGTCCATCGGATGGCCGCTTGGCGCTATTCTAAGCGGATGGTTGATGGTTCGTCTCAGTACGCGCAATACAGCGCTGATGGGTCTTATGCTTCTTATCCTGGCTTCGCTTTGGCTGGCTTTTATCGGTATGAATACGTCCCAGTTCGCTCTTATTGCGATTATGTTCATTGCCGGGCTTGGCTTTGGTCTATCGGTGACGGTATTTACAGTAACCGTGCAATCTTCAGTGGACTGGAATCTGCGCGGGGCGGCGACGGCATCCAACTCGTTCGTCCGTACGCTCGGTCAGACGTTCGGTATTGCGGTATTCGGAACATTGTTTAATGCGGCGCTTGGCCGGTATATACAAGAACATGGAATGAAGGCGGGAACAGATATGAACCAACTGTTGAATCCAGAAGTGGCACAGCAATTGCCGGCACAGCTTCTGGCGTCTATGCGGGAAGGGCTGGCCTATGCTTTGCACAGTGTATTTCTCGTATTGTGTGTGCTGGCTGCTGTCTCGCTTGTAGTAGGCTTCTGGCTGCCGCGCAAGAATCCGGAACCCGTTTCTACCCGCTAGAAATAAAACACGATTTTCACAGAAAACCACCATGGCGTTTCAGCCGCAACCCCGACATG
>NZ_DFMZ01000046.1:29749-39602 GCF_002375825.1 Aneurinibacillus sp. UBA3580 | reverse complement strand
TCAATGTAGAAAAAGGCGAACGCCTTTTTCTTCCCTGGCTCTCCTTTCCTCCTTCTCTCCTTCTTTCCTCACGATTTTCACAGAAAAAGGGGGAATTAGATGAAGGCGATTATGCTGCAGGGTACATCGTCGGATGTAGGCAAGAGCGTGTTATGCACCGCGCTCTGCCGTATCCTGTATGAAGACGGATGGAAAGTGGCTCCGTTTAAATCACAGAATATGGCATTAAATTCTTATATTACGCGCGACGGCAAAGAAATCGGCCGTGCGCAGGGAGTACAGGCCGAAGCGTGCCGCATTGAAGCAACCGCAGACATGAATCCGATCTTATTGAAGCCGAAGCAGGATATGATTGCCGAGGTCATTGTACGCGGCGAGCATTATGCCGATATGGGCGCGAGCGCATATCGGAACGATTATGTGCCTACGGCGATTCCCATTCTGCGGGAGTCGTTGAACAAGCTGGCGGAAGACTATGAGGTGCTTGTCATTGAAGGCGCGGGCAGTCCGGCGGAGATTAATCTGAAAGACCGCGACATCGCCAATATGAAAGTGGCAGATCTGGTTGACTCTCCGGTGCTGCTGGTTGCGGACATCGATAGGGGCGGCGTATTCGCCTCGCTTGTCGGTACGCTTGCCTTGCTGGATGAATCCGAGCGCGCACGCGTCAAGGGATTTATCATCAATAAATTTCGCGGAAAATTCTCTCTATTAAAGCCAGGGCTTGACTGGCTGGAGCAGCATACCGGAATCCCGGTAATAGGAACGATTCCCTACGCCGATATGGGCATCGACGCCGAAGATTCCCTGGCGCTGTCCTCGCTTCGATTGAAAAAGCGGGACGAGTCGGATAAGGCGCTTCGCATTGCGGTCATTCGGTTGCCGCGTATTTCTAATTTTACTGATGTGGACCCGCTTTATGATGAGCCGGGTGTCACGATACGGCTTATTGCCTCGGCGGCGGAGTGGAACAATCCGGACGTGGTTGTGCTGCCGGGTACAAAGAATACGACAGACGATTTGCGGTGGCTGAAGCAAACCGGGCTGGCCGAGTTAATCCGGCAAGCATCGGACAACGGTGCGTATGTTGTCGGTATTTGCGGCGGCTATCAGATGCTGGGCAAAGAATTGCATGACCCGGATGGGGTGGAGTCGACATATAGGCACAGTCAGGGACTTGGGCTGCTGCCGATTCATACAACATTCCATGCCGGTAAGCGTACGGTGCGCGTGGAAGGAGAAGTATGCGGCGCTTCCTTTGCAGCCGGTCAGGAGGTAACCGGATATGAAATCCATCTGGGGCAGACTGTAAGGGAAGATGGCAGTCGTCCCCTGTTCCGGCTTACTGACGGTCATACGGACGGTACAATTGCCGACGATGAGGCCGTATGGGGTACCTATCTGCACGGTGTATTCCACAACCGGGCGTTTACCCGCGCATGGCTTAACCATATCCGTGTGCAAAAAGGTATGGATCCGGTAAGCGAGGAAGTGCGGACTGAATCAGAACGGCGAGAGGCCAGTTATACGGCGCTGGCGGCACTTGTACGAGAGCATCTGGATATGAAAAAGTTGTATGAAATTATGGAGTTACCGCTTCCTGTTACATAAGGAGGGCGTATTGATGACAGACCGTTTGTACCCTGTGCTGCTGCAATTGAAAAACAGGACCTGCGTCATTATTGGCGGTGGCGGCGTGGCGGAACGGAAAGCGATGACACTGTTGCAAACAGGCGCATCCGTTGTCGTGGTCAGCCCTGAGTTAACCGAACGGCTGCAAGATCTGGCGCAAGCCGGCCGTATTGTCTGGCGGAAAAAGGCATTTACCCCCGAAGATGTGCACGGCGCTTTCCTTATCTTTGCGGCCACAAATCATCCGGAAGTGAATCTGGCCGTTTATGAAGCGAAAGAAAGCGGCCAACTGCTTAATATCTCTGACCGGCCCGACTTGAGCACATTTACCGTTCCGGCCCAACTGCATCGGGGGAAGCTGCTGTTGACCGTATCGACGGAAGGAGCCAGTCCCGGTTTGTCGCGTAAGCTTATTGAAGAGTTGGCGGAGAGGTATGACGAGGCGTATGAAATCTATCTTGATTTCCTGGCTGAAACCCGCAGGTTGATTTTAGAACAGGTGGAGAATCCAAAGAGACGCCGACGCTTGTTTAGAGAATTGCTGGCGGATGAGTTTCTGCTTGATGCCAGAAGAAAGGATACGGATCGTCTCTGGGAACGGTTTATGAAACTGATGCGGGAAGAAGGCGAAGAAGATACATAAGGAGAGGAGCACCATGAAGTTTACTGAACAAGAAAAGAAGGCGGTATACAAGGTAATTAAAACGCGGCGCGATGTCCGGTCTTTTCTTCCCGATCCCCTTCCTATGGAAGCAGTGCGGCGGATTATCGAAGCCGCTCACTTCGGTCCGTCCGTCGGCTTTATGCAGCCGTGGAATTTCATCTTAATTACGTCCGATGAAGTGAAGGCGCGACTTGCCTGGGCGGCGGAAAAAGAACGAAAAGCGCTTGCCATCCACTATGAAGGGGAGCGGGCGGAAAAGTTTCTCGGATTGAAAGTGCAGGGACTTCAGGAAGCCCCCCTGACCATCTGCGTAACGTGTGACCCGACGCGCGGCGGGTCACACGTGCTGGGCCGCAATTCGATTCCGGAAACCGATATCATGTCAACGGCCTGTGCCATCCAGAATATGTGGCTCTCTTCATGTGCAGAAGGCATCGCGATGGGCTGGGTCAGCTTCTATAAGAAAAACGATGTGCGTGATATTCTTGAGCTGCCGCCGCATATAGATCCTGTGGCTCTGCTCTCGTTCGGCTATACGGACCACTATCCCGCCGCACCGATCCTGGAAACGGAGAAATGGGAGAAGCGGCGCGTGCTCGATACGCTTATTTATCATAACAAATGGGGGGAACAGTATGAATCAACCGGATAAACAGCGGGGGTTGATCCTTGTCTATACAGGGGACGGCAAAGGAAAAACGACGGCGGCACTTGGGCTTGCGGTCCGGGCCACGGGCCGCGGCAAGCGCGTATTGATGATTCAGTTCATCAAATCGCCTGATCGGACATACGGCGAGAAAATACTATTTGATAAAATTGGTATCGAAATGCACCAGAAAGGCATCGGCTTTACCTGGTTAAAAACGCCGGAGGAGCACCGGGAAGCGCTGAAAAGCGCCTGGGCTTTTACTAAAGAAAAAGTGATGAGCGGCGCGTATGACGTGGTGATACTGGATGAGCTGAACAATGCGCTCGCTATCAATTCATTTCCGATTGACGATGTGCTACCGCTTCATGAAGTGCTGGAGCTTATTGAGGGACGGCCGTACGGCATGCACATGGTGATTACCGGTCGGAATGCACAGCAGGCTATCATCGACCGGGCCGATTTGGTTACGGAGATGAATCCTGTCAAGCATTATTACGATGAAGGCATTCCGGCCGTGCTGGGGATTGAGTTTTGATGGAACATCTGGAACGGTTCGGACATGGCGGCGATTTGCTGACCGCCTCCGCGCTGTTTGGCATAGAAGCGGATCAATTACTTGACTTCAGTGCTAACATTAATCCGCTGGGTCCGCCGTCCGAAGTGCTTGCAGCGATGGAGCATGAGATGCAAAACGTGGTTCATTATCCTGATCCGGCGCACCGCGGGCTCCTTCGCGGGTTGGCGGAGAAATACGGAGTTCCGGAGGAAATGCTGCTTATTGGAAATGGCGCCGCTGAATGTATGGCGCTTATTCTACTGGCGCTTTCACCACGAAAAGTTGGTGTGATTTACCCCTCGTTTGTGGAATACACACAGCTTTCGCGCCAGTATGGAGCAGAAGTAATTGGTTGTGTCGGAAGGGAAGAAACGGGTTTTCTGCCTCCTATAGAAGAACTGCAGCCGCTGATAGAAGAAGTCGATGCTCTTTTTGTAGGTCATCCGAATAATCCGACCGGGCTTATGTATTCAATGGAAGAATTGCGTCGTTTGGCTGCCTGGGCGGAAGCGGGCGGAACATATCTTATCCTTGATGAAGCGTTCATTGACTTTTTGCCGCAGTATACTGAGAATACGCTGCTCGGAGAATTGACATTGTATCCACACGTCGTTTTGCTTCGGTCACTAACGAAGTTTTATGCTATTCCGGGCCTGCGTCTCGGATTTGCGGTGGCTCATCCGCATATGATTGCACGCATGAGAGGCAAGCAGGTACCCTGGAGCGTCAACCGCCTGGCGCTGGCGGCCGGAGAAGCATGCTGCCGGGTGGGAGAGTATGAAGCCGCTACCCGTGAGTTGATTTGCAGAGAGCGTGAATACTTACGCCTGGAGCTTTCCGATAAATTGGGTTTTCAGGTATGGCCGGGACAGGCGAATTTTCTGCTGGTGCGTCTTCCTGAAGGACAAGAGGCGGAGACGCTGCAGACAGAGCTGGGCCGACGCGGGATTATGATTCGCAATTGCGCTATGTATCCGGGATTAACTTCACGGGATTTTCGTATCGCTGTGCGGTCGAGAGACGAGAATAATCGGCTGCTGCAAGCGCTTGTGGAAGTCGGGGAGAAGGAGAGAGAGAAGCTGTGAGTATCGTGCTGGTTACAGGGGGTGTGCGATCCGGCAAGAGCGCATTCGCGGAACGGCTGGCCCAAGAAAAAAGCGCATCGGTTCTGTATGTGGCAACAGGCGTATGCAGCGATGAGGAAATGGAACAGCGTATCACATTGCATCGCAGGCGTCGGCCCGCTTCCTGGGGATTGGCTGAAACTCCGTGCGATGCCGACGAGATGGTCGCCTCCTATTCCGCTTACGATGTTGTGCTGTTTGACTGTATTTCCACCTGGATTAGCAATCTACTTATCGATGTCCCGGAGGAGAAGTGGCGTGATCCGGCCGAGACGGAGCGGATTCTTGGTAAGATAGACCGCTGGCTCTCCGCCGTTCGGGACTACCCGGGTACGATCATTGCTGTCACCAGTGAGACTGGATTGGGCGGTGTCGCGATGTCGAAGTTGGGCCGCTGGTTTCAGGATACGCTTGGTGAGGCCAATCAGCGGATCGCGTCGGAAGCGGAAGAAGTGTACGCTGTGCTGTCAGGCATTCCATGGAAGATTAAGGGGGAGGGCGTATGAATGCATTTTTTCATGCCGTCGCTTTTCTTACCCGCATACCGGTCCCGTATCTAAGCAAAGACGCAAAAGATTGGCAGCACAGTGTCGCATTCTATCCAGCGGTCGGCCTGCTGCTGGGGTTTTTGCTATGGGGAAGTTCCTGGCTTGTCGGATGGTTGCTGCCTGCTCCGCTTGCAGCCGTATTGACGTTAACCCTTTGGATATACAGTACAGGCGCCCTGCATTTGGACGGATGGATGGATTTGGCGGACGGACTGGGCAGTCATCGGGACCGCGAAAAAATTTTCGCCATTATGAAAGACAGCCGGGTAGGCGCTATGGGGGTTACCGCAGCGATTCTCTTGTTCATGGTGAAAATAACGGCTCTGTACGAAATCATCACAGGCCACCTGAATTTCTGGCTGCTGCTTCCGCCGCTGCTTGCGCGTACGGCACTGGTGGGCGCTATCTGGTTTTGGCCGTATATTACAGAAAAAGGACTCGGGACCGGGCTGCGCGGCGGCCTTTCCGGGTGGAAGGTTGCGCTCGGTTTCGTACTTGCACTTGGTATTACCGCTGTGCTATACAATGGGGCCGGCATTTTTGTGCTTGTAGTTGCGGGTTTCGGAAGCTGGCTGTTTCTTCGCGGTGTGTCGCGCCGATTGGGTGGCTTGACGGGCGACTGCTATGGAGCACTGGTCGAATGGACGGAAGCGGCCGCGCTTGTATGCATCATCGCTGCAGGGAGGCTTTGGCCATGAGATGGATATGGGTACGGCACGGTGAGACGGCGGATAACCGGGAACGCCGCTATCTCGGACATTATGATGCGCCGCTTACCGACCGCGGGAAAAAGCAGGCCAAAGCCGCAGCCAGGCGGCTTGAAAAAGAAACCATTCACTATGTATATACGAGCGATCTGGAACGCTGTCGGGAGACGGCAGCCATCATTGCCTCTCCGCACAGGCTTGCTGTGATGGAAGTTCCGGAGCTTCGTGAGCTCAATTTTGGACGCTGGGATCGAAAAACATATGAAGAAATTATGCAGACCGATAAACAATTGGCAGAAAAATGGTATAATAACCCGTACGAAACTGCACCACCGGGCGGGGAAAGTCTTGCTGAACTCGGAAATCGTGTCAGCCGCTGGTTGTTCGCATTAGAGAAACAAATGCATCCGGATGAGACGGCTGTACTGGTTACGCACGGCGGACCGATTCGCTGGTTTCTGACCGGCCATGTCACAGGGAAGCCGTCAGCGTTCTGGTCTGTGAGAGGACCGGGCACAGGTGAAATTTTCATCGTAGATAAGCATGGACAAACATGGAGTTCGCCTTCATTATAGAAAATGACCATGGCATCTCAGCCGCAACCCCGATATGAAAATGCGGAGAAGAGCGGCTGACTTTTGTGGTATGAGGAAAAAGAGAGAAAAAATGAAAAATAGAGAAAACGGATAGGAAAAGAGGAGAAACCATGAAAGCAACCACAGGCACAGCGTGTCACACGTTTGGCGAGCTGCTGCAGGGACAGAGGGAAGGTGTGCCCTTTCTTGTCTCGCTGCCGATCGCAAGCTATGTGAATGCAACGTTTTACCCCTCCGCTTCCGGCGAATTGTTGACGTCGCCGCAGAAGATTAAAGTTCGCCGCATTCTGCGTCATCTCATGAGAGAATATCAGATTTCGATTCAAGGAACGCTCCTGCTCGAACAGTCACTGCCTGAAGGTAAGGGATTTGCGACGAGCACAGCGGATATGATCGCCGCTTGCCGCGCCGTATCGAAAGCGTACAAATTGCGCTTGCTGCCCCAGCATATTTCCTCGATGCTGGTCCAGGTCGAGCCGACCGACGGGATTATGTACGAGGAAGTAGTAGCGTACCAGCATCATCACGGGCGCGTTGTGGCCAGTTTGGGACAGCTCCCCCCCATGAAGATTATAGGGGTGGACCGGGGCGGTAAAGTGGATACCGTTTCGTTTAATAAGCGTCAGGCAGCCTATACGCCGCAGGAGGAGAAAGAGTACGACCATCTTTTGCTGAAACTTCAGGAAGCTTTTCGGACAGGCGATAGTGAGCTGATCGGTCACGTGGCGACACGTAGTGCGGAGATGCATCAGAAGCGTTTGCCGCATCCGGATTTTAATGAATTGAAAGCGCTTTGCCAGGATATAGGAGGGCTTGGTGTCGTCGTGGCTCACAGCGGAACGCTTGCCGGCATTTTGTTGGATGCAAGTTCCTCGTCCTGCGCACATCAGACTGATGTGCTACGCCAGTGCATGGAGAACTGGCACCGTTCGATTTATACATTTGACACCGCCAGAAACCAGAAAGGAATTACCGTATGACTCAGCCGTTTCGCCATTGTACATCGTATGTTTCCGCCGTATGGCCGGATATTACTGTCGACTATGCGGACGATCATCTGCTGATTACGTCTGCCGAACCGTTAACCGCGGTCAGCAGTGCGCTTTGGCGGGGTGGGTGGACGACGGCAACTCATTTCGTCAATTGGAAGGTACCGCTGACATATCGGTGCGAAAACCCGACAGAGATGATGCGGGAACAAATGGCGGTATGGGGCTATCCCGCGGACGCTGCGATTGGCCTGCAGACCGCTGCTAAGATTACGCATGCCGCACTGGAAGAAGAAGCCGGGGATCGCTATCGTATCGTGTGCTGTGCTACGGCCGGTACGAGCAACGGCGCGCGCGCCGGAAAAATCAGAGAGACATTCTCTGCCTATCAATGCGGTACGATTAATATTTTCCTGCTCATCGACGCCCTTCTGACGCCGTCGGCCATGATTAACGGTATTATTACCGCTACCGAAGCGAAATCGGCCGTGCTGCAGGATCTGCAGATTGTGGATGAAGACGGTGAGATAGCGACGGGAACAACCACCGATTCCATTGTTCTGGCTTCTACGCAGAAATTCGAATACGGAGCGCCGCACCGGTTTGCCGGAGCCGCTACTACTATCGGCAACGCGATTGGACGCCTTGTCTACAAAGCGGTCTATGAAGCGGTCGCTACGCAAGGAGAATGATAATGCTTGAGCGTGCATGTATTATCCTTACGGCCTATATTATTGACCGCGTCATCGGAGATCCGCGCTGGATCACGCATCCGGTTGTCTATATGGGGCGTGTGATCACCTGGTTAGAAGCAAAAATTCGAATGTTTTTCCCGCGGGAAGAACAGTTGAAGCAGGCCGGTATATTATTTCCTATTATTCTTGTCGGAGGCAGCTTCCTGTGTATGTGGGGCTTGCTTACGCTCCTGCACCTGATTCACCCTTGGCTGGCCTGGGTGGCGGAAGCGTGGTTCATCTCGACGACGATTGCCACAAAAGGATTGGCGGAAGCGGGCATGGGCATCTACCGCTTGCTGAAGCAAGGGAAGATGGAGGAGGCGCGTCATGCGCTTTCCATGATCGTCGGACGTGATACAGAATCCCTTAACGAACAGGAAGTATCGCGAGGTGCCGTGGAGACTGTGGCGGAGAATATTGTGGATGCGATTCTGTCTCCGCTATTTTATGCCGCCATCGGGGGGGCACCGCTGGCGATGGCATACCGGGCTGTCAATACACTCGACTCGATGATCGGTTACAAAAACGAAAAGTACCGGAATTTAGGCTGGGCATCGGCTCGCTTCGATGATCTTGCCAACTACATACCGGCCCGCTTGGCCGCACTTACGCTTGTATTCGTAAGCTGGGTCATGCGTCTGGATTCTCGAAACTGTGCCATTGTCATTCTGCGTGACGCCAGACGCCATCCGAGTCCGAACAGCGGATTTACTGAGGCGGGAGTCGCCGGTGCGTTGGGAATTCAACTTGGCGGTACAAACTATTATCAGGGCATTCCCTCTCACCGTGCAAAAATGGGGGAGGCGCATCGACCTATTGAACCGAACGATATTAAAGAGACAGTCGATATCATGAAGTGGGTATCTTTTTTCTTTCTTCTCCTCTGTTTGCTTAGCATACTTACGCTCGAATGGATATAATATATAAACTGGGATATTATAGTAAAAGTCGCTCATTTTGCCCAGCGACTTTTTTTGCTTTTTGGCGTCAAATTAATGTGAAAAAGAAGTACGTCACCCAGAGGTACTGAAGTAGGAGGAGAAACGGTGAACAACAGGGACGATATGCTGCGGTCAAGGCGTGATGCAGGGCGCGGACAAAGGGGGGCGACTATTTACCGATTGCCATACGCGGAGATGGAACAGGGGCCGAAGAAGAAAAGAAAGCTTCGCTCATGGTTTCCACGATCGCGCTGGGTGAAAAAAACAAGGAATTTGGCGGGCGCGGTGATAGTGGGGATCGCTGTACTCGGTACCGGTGTCTGGGCAGGAAACCAGTGGTTTGGTTCGCCGGATGTTACCGGTCAGACAGTCGTTCAGGAGATTCGGGATTTGTCGTATCTAACGACGGCAGAGGCAGTAGTAATGACGACGTTGGAAGGAGAAGACGCGTATCGTTTCTACAATGTTGAACTTCCGGGTACAAAACGTTTTTTTCATATTGATGTACCGGCTAAAATCCTCATTGGCATTGATTTGAAAAAAGTAACTCCTTCAGATATTGCAATTGATCAACAAAATAAACAAATGACAATTACACTGCCGCGGGCGGATTTTTTACAGGAACCGAATATTGATATTGATAAAGTGAAAGTATTCTCTGAGGAAGAGATCTTTCGGAAGAAGATGACACCGGATGAACAGCAGGAATT
>NZ_DFMZ01000046.1:26190-29640 GCF_002375825.1 Aneurinibacillus sp. UBA3580 | reverse complement strand
AGCAGGAATTCCTTGTTGAGGCACGCGAAAAACTGCGCCAGGAAGCAAAAGAAAATGGAATCTTACAGACGGCGGAAGAACGTGCTGTGCGTGTTATGCAGCAAATTTATAAGCCGGTTGGTTATCATGTGAATGTAGCATTTAAATAAGCGATAAAGGCGTAGGGGAAAATCTATATTTCCTTACGCTTTTATTTTTTGTAGGAGTAATATCAACATTTTTTTACTTCATACTTGACTGATAGGAAAAAAATTACGTTTTTTGGTTGCGCTACGACCGTCCCATGTTTCACCTGCCGCTGCAGCCAGAACGGCAGCATCGTAAGAGGATTAGGATGTAAAACATATTTGACATCCTAATCCTCTTTTTTTATGATATAGGTGTAAAGAATGTTTGACATTTAATAATGGAGAAAGGAAAAGTCGATGGAAAATCGGATTAAGGAGCTTAGGGAGAAAAAGAACATTTCCCAGGAAAAATTAGCCAATCTGTGCGACGTGAGCAGACAGACCATAAATGCAATAGAAAATAATAAGTATGATCCCAGTCTTCGATTAGCTTTTGAAATCGCTAAAAACTTAGAGGCTCTGATTGAAGAAATATTTTTATATGAGAGGAGAGAAAAAGAGAAATGAGTACACGGAAAATTGGTGGGATGCTCTTTGGGCTTACAACGCTTGTTTTGATTGGCTTTACGATTTATAAAATTTTGTCTGGTCAAATTGTTGGATTCAACGAAATTAGTGTGATAGCGATTGCGTTATCTATGTTTCTTTCAACGATAACGTGGGGTACAAAAGAAGAAAAAGATGGGATTTTACAAGACGAGGAACTTGGTCAGAGAATTACAGAAAAAAGCTCGAAAGTAAGTTATTTTTTAATGACAGTTTTTATATTTGTAGCCGTTATTGCTGACAAGCAAATAAACGGAAACGTTAATATTTTTCTTTTGATCTTAATGGCATTATCCATGGTTACCCTTCCGTTTATTGAGTATCTTAACACAAAAAAATATCAGTAACGAATACCTCTTATTACCCGTCAGTTCCGTGCATTCTCAAAATGACAGGCTCGACACCGAAGTGAGAGACGTTACAGGCCATTTGCGACTTTATGCCACTATGAAATTATCATCATACTATACTGGAAATAGAAGAGGAAGATGGAGCTGATTCCTCTCCGCCTTTAAAAAGGCGAGAATCCTCAACTCTTACTCTTGAAATAAAAGATAGAAATAAGGAATAATGAAGGAAGGGATACGGAAAAAAAGAGGTGATAGAGTGGATATATTGAATGAAATGTTTCAAACGTCCAATAATGACCTGTTCTCATTGGGCCTTGATCCGTTTGAGTTCATGATTTATGTATTTCTGCTGCAAATTTTTCAGCGCGGCGAGGGCAAGTTTGTCCCTTCCATTCGAAAAATTGCGGCAACGTGCAACATGAACAAAAATACCGTCGAAAGAAAGATTAAGAGCCTGGAAGAGAAGAACCTCATTAAAATTCATAAATACCAGAATAAAAACCGCTATGAGATTCTGCCGCTTGAAAAGATGGCGCCCGCCAAACCGCGCGGGTACCGTGTTGCCCGATAATCAGGCGGGGACTGAATAAGGCGAAAAACAGGGATAAAAACAAAGACTTTGTTTGCGATTCTGATGCATCAGTCTCGTTTTTATTCCTGTTTTTCTTTTATAAGAGCGGCGACAGCAGGCGAGCTATCGATTCAAGAATGCGGTGATGCCAGGGACGTCGTTTGTATACCTCCAATGTGAGCTCTTTGCTATCCTGCAGGTCGTTAATAAAGTCCTGCTCAAGCTTGTATACAGAATTGCTGTTGTAGATGACAGCATTTACTTCAAAGTTGTGCTGAAAACTGCGAATATCCATATTTGCCGTTCCAATGGAAGCCACCACGCCGTCGACCAACAAAATTTTTGCATGCACGAAGCCTGGTTGATACAGATAGAACCGCACACCGGCTTCCAGCAGTTCTTGAAAATACGAACGTGACGCCCAGAATACCGTATGATGATCCGGTCGGCTTGGCAGCAGCAGCCTTACATCTAATCCGCTTAGTGCAGCGGTTTTCAGCGCCATGCTGATGGATTCATCCGGAATAAAATAGGGTGATGTGATGTAAATTTTTTCCTGAGCTGTCGCAATAATGGAAAAATACATTTGCCAGATCGATTCCCAGTCAGAGTCCGGACCGCTGGAAGCAATTTGAATCAGCTCTTCGCCGGGCGCTTCGGTAAGCGCCGGATAATACCGGTCTCCCTCAATATTTTCCTCTGTGACGAAGAACCAATCTTTCAAGAAAATATTCTGGAGCAAATACACCGATTCTCCTTCAAGCCGTACGTGCGAGTCGCGCCAGAAGCCGAATCGCGTGTCCTTGCCCAGATATTCATCTCCAATATTTAATCCGCCCACAAACCCGATTTTGCCGTCGATAATGACAATTTTCCGATGATTCCTGTAGTTGAGCTTGTTGTTGAGGAATGGCAGGATAACCGGGAAGAATGTTACCACTTCAACACCCGCTTCCCTGAGTTCTGCGATATAGCGCTTATCAAGGCGCACGCTGCCGACCCCGTCATAGATTACCCGCACCTTCACTCCTTCACGGGCCTTGTCGATAAGTACCTGCTTAAATTGCTGCCCGGTCGTATCGTGACGTATAATATAGAACTGGAAATGAATATGATCCTTCGCTTCCGACATGTCCTGAATCATCTGACGGAATGTCTCATCGCCATTGGTAAGAATCTTGCTGCGATTCTTGAGGGTGAACGGCGACTGCGATACATTCACCATTAAGTTTAGCAATCTGCGCTTGGATGCGAGATGGGGATATTGCCAGAAATCGCTCTCATTCAGAAAGCCAGCAGGAGCGGTCTCCAGCTTCTTGATCACTTCGGCGTTGCTAATGAACTTGTTTCGGAACAGCTTGCGTTTGCGTACGTTTCGACCCAGCAGGATATAGAAAATAAATCCGACGATCGGAAGAAAATTGAGAATGATAAGCCACGCCACTGTCCGAGAAGGATTGCGGTTTTCGAGTACGATAAGAAATGCAATCAGAAAGACGGATAGCGAGAACAAAAAGGTAAGATAAGGCTCGATCGTCCTCCAGAATGAAACCGCACCTTCGTTTGGAGCGTTAACGAACAAAAGGGGTGACGGGATTGCCCCGTCAAACAACGTCAATATCATCGTACACCAACCTTACGTGTGATATCATAATTTATACGGTCATCTTATTATTATATCCTGTAGATTTGAAATGGGTCCATGCTGGATAATGTTTTCCAACCTCTTGCATCATCTTTTCTTATTTCGAACCATGAAAACGACGATAGCTTTTCAGCCACAGCCCCGACATGAAAATGATGGGAAGGCGGCTGACTTTGTGGTACGAAGGAAGAGAGAAGAGAACGAGACAAT
>NZ_DFMZ01000046.1:3929-26051 GCF_002375825.1 Aneurinibacillus sp. UBA3580 | reverse complement strand
CGCCTTTTTCTTCCCCGGCTCTCCTTTCCTCTTTCTCTCCTTCTTTCTTCACGATTTTCACAGAAAAAGGGGGTTTTTTATATGCTGCAGCGATATTTAACAGTGCGACCGGAAGGACAGACGGAAATCGAAATCAACCGATCCCGCTTTATCAGTTATGTAAAGAGGGTGACGACACAGGAAGAAGCGGTCGCTTTTATACAGGAAATCAAGAAAAAGCACTGGGACGCCACGCACAATTGCTCAGCCTACATCGTAGGAGAGCATGATCAATTCCAGAAGATGGACGACGACGGAGAGCCAAGCGGCACGGCAGGCAAGCCCATTCTTGAAGTTATTAAGAAAAAAGGGCTAAAGGATACTGCCATTGTGGTTACCCGTTATTTCGGAGGCATCAAACTCGGAGCCGGTGGCCTTATCCGCGCATACGGCAAATCGGCCAGCGCGGGAGTGCGTGCGGCAGGGATCGTTGAGCGGATTTTAACGCGGGAGCACCATTTCTCGTTTGATTACACATTCCTCGGCAAAGTAGAGAATGAGTTGAACGCACGTGAATACCGGATTGTCGGCATTCAGTATCTGGACAGGGTTACGGTTACCGTCGGCGAAGAAGAAGGCAAGGAAGAACCGCTGAAGGAGTTGATTACCAACCTGACGAGCGGTCAGGCGGAATGGACGCCGGGCGATTTGGTCTATATCGAGCGTGAGCAGGAGACAGAGCCGGATGAAGAAGATGAATAAAAAAATGCCTTTTCGCTCATTGTTTTGACTAGAAGTGAACAAAAAGACACAAACTTTATTTGCCAGTGTTTGTCTGTCTTTGATAAAATAAAAGGTGTTTTGGTATCATAACTTCAGGTTTACACGGGAGGAGTTGAGGGAATATGCTGATGAATATTCTCATGTTCGTGTTCACGTTCTTTGTTGCATGGGGTCTTCGGAATGTGACGAAGCAGAAGAACAAATTTGCGATGGCTTTTGCGGGCCTCGCGCTGGCAGTCTGCATATTCGCTGATGTATTAATCGTAGCGACTGGATTTGCGGTGCCCTAGGAGTTAAACTAAAAGAAGGTCAAAAAAGGGGTTGGACAATGGGACGACCCTTTTTTGCATTCCAAACATTGGGAAGGGGACTTGGAATATGAAATACGTCGCATTATTGCCCATTATCGATCAGGAGAAAAACGCGCAACATCGCCCGGCTCATCTCGCTTACATTAATAAGCTGTACCATGAAGGCAAGATTATGGCCGCGGGACCGTTTACGGACGGGAAAGGCGGTATGGTTATCTATATTGCGGATACATATGAAGAAGCGCTGGAACTCGCGCAGAACGACCCGGTAGTAGTAGAAGGCGCGCGTACGCTTGAATTGCGCGAATGGGGTGCACTGACCCTGCCGCTTGAGTTATAATAGATGCGGTGGTGCTATACATTGGCGCCCGAATCTAACAGTGGGGAGGCAGTACACGCTATGGAAGTCATTAAAATCTCACCCCGCGGCTACTGTTACGGCGTTGTAGACGCCATGGTGCTGGCGCAGAAGACAGCACAGAACTTTGATTTTCCCCGGCCGATTTACATTCTCGGCATGATTGTTCATAACAGCCATGTAGTAAAAGCGTTCGAGGATCAAGACATCATTACGTTGGACGGGCCGAACCGTCTGGAGATGCTTGAACAGATCGAGAAAGGTACGGTTATCTTCACCGCACACGGTGTATCGCCTGAGGTGCGCGAGCGTGCTCATGCCAAAGGTTTGACCGTTGTGGACGCGACATGTCCTGATGTGACCAAAACGCATGATTTAATCCGGAGCAAGGTCGCCCAGGGATACCATATTATCTATATTGGTAAGAAGGGACATCCGGAACCCGAGGGAGCGATAGGGATAGCACCGGACCGTGTACATCTCATCGAGACAGAAGCGGATGTTGATAAGCTGAATCTGGCGCATGAGAAATTGATTGTGACCAATCAAACGACCATGAGCCAGTGGGATATCAAACATATTATGAATAGGATCATTCATAAATATCCACAGTGCGAAATCCACAATGAGATTTGTATGGCAACCCAGGTGCGCCAGGAAGCGGTGGCCAAGCAGGCGGGAGAAGCCGATTTGCTGCTTGTCGTAGGCGATCCACGCAGCAACAATTCCAACCGTCTGGCGCAGGTAGCCGAAGAAATTGCAGGCGTGCCTGCATACCGGATTGCCGACCTGGGTGAGCTGGATGTGAAATGGCTTGAAGGCAAGCGGAAAGTTGCAGTGACCGCCGGCGCATCGACGCCAACACCGCTGACAAAAGAAGTGATTGCGTTTCTTGAACAGTATGACGAGGCGAAGCCGGAGACATGGGAGAAGAAGCGAACGGTGAATCCAAAGAAGATTCTTCCGGCTTATAAAGGATAAGAACAATCGGAATGACACGGGCAAACCTATATGGGTTTGCCCTCTGTTTTTTGCGGAAAGGAGAGCAAAGAGATGGGGATGCCGTTTTGGAGGCGAGAGTCCGTAAGCATTAGCGGGCTGTTTTTCTTTGTCTATTTTGTGCTGGGCGCATTGTATCCATTGTTGTCCCATTATTTAAAAAGCATTGGGATGAGCGGCACACAGATTGGTCTTATTGTCTCGGTCGGTCCGATCGTCGCAATCTTTGCCCAGCCGTTCTGGGGAATGTTGTGCGACCGGTTTCAGATGTCACGGCAGATTTTGAGCAGCATCCTGCTCTGTGCGGCTGCTGCCGCGTTATTGCTGCTTTGGGGAGGAAGAAGTTTTATTGCGTTTGCCTTGCTTTATGGCTTGCTGCATTTCTTCCAGAGCGGAGCGGTGCCCATCTCCGATGGATTGGCGCTGCAGTATGCGGCACACACCGGGATTGAATTTGGGAGGATTCGGCAGTGGGGCGCGATCGGGTTTGCGGTGGCGACGCTTGTGGCCGGATTACTTGCCGACTGGTTTGGGCTGGGTGCCATCTTTTATGTATACACAGTTGCGCAGTTGGGCGCGTTTGCATGTCTGCGGGGAGTGCGTACAGAACGTTCCATGGGGACTGTAAATGTATTTAAGGGACTCGCCCGGCTTGTTCGAATTCCCCGTTATATGCTATTTCTTATGAGTGCATTCTTAATCTTCGGCCCGATTAACGGCAATAATATTTTCTTCGGGTTGTTATATGACAGTCTGGGCGGACAGGTTGCCGGTATCGGTCTTGCGTTTCTGCTGTTTGCCGGAAGTGAGGCGCCGTTTATGAAATGGTCGGGCTTCTTTATTCAACGCCTGGGTCTGGAGAAGACGATTCTTATCGCGGGGCTGGTCTCGGCCCTGCGCTGGCTGTGGTACGGAACAAGTCCGTCGCCGACCGCCGTGCTGATTCTGTTTTTTATCCAGGGCTTTTCCGTCGGGCTGTACCTTGCTTCTGCAGCCCAGTTTGTGAAAGAGAATACGCCGGACGGGCTGCGGGTAACGGCACTCTCGGTGTATACGTCGATGGGCCTCGGATTGGGTTCTATGGCGACAAACGTAGTGGGCGGCATGCTGGTGGACGCGTACGGCATTCTAACAACGTATACGTTTTTCGGCGTGCTGACGCTGCTTGGACTTGTGCCGCTCACGCTTGTGACCTGGTTTGTGAAGCGGAAAGATACTGTATTACAATAATTTTCAAAAAACATCTTGTTGTATTATGACAGTTTGTGTTATGATACAGATACAAATAAAACGGAGTGGGAGTGAAATTGTTGTGGTACAGCAGCATGTAGGTCGTCAATATCATCTGACACGAGAGAAGAAGCCTTTTACGGTTGAGGAGATGGATCGTTTATTTTTTGCCTGCCGGTATGAAGGCTCAAACGAAGGTTTTGTGATCGAAAAGGACGCCTTTCACCGCCAAGTACAGCGGGGACGTATTGTAATCAGTCCTTTTGAATCCGCACTCGCCATGTAATGGGCGAGTTTTTTTTCTGTGAAAATCACGAAAAAAGAAGAAGCCGGGACGGTGACGGAGATGTCGGTTGTCCCGACCGTTGCTTTTTCTTATTTGACTTTCAACAGACCTTTATAGCCTAATTCCGGGTAGCCAGGCGTGTCGGAAACAAAAGAAAAGTTTCCCTTTTTAACAGCGGTAAATTGGATTCTGGTTGTTTCGCCTTTATGTAAATCAGGAGAAAACACATAGTAGTCCGCCAGCACGAAATTATGCGTTTTGTCGTCCTGGTTATGGATAATGAGAGAAACAACATCACCTTGCTTATAGACAAGCCGATTCGGTACAAAACCGTGTTTGTTGATGATAATCGTTTGCGGCCCCTGCGCTTTAATGGCTAATATGCGATCGTGCTGCTTGTTCCAAAAGAATGCGACAATGTTCAGGATAATGAGGAGTGCAAGCACCGCCAGTTTGCCTTTTGTCATCTTCATCAGCGATCAGGGCTCTCCGGCCCGGCTCCGGGTTGAGATTTGCTGCGGAATTCTTCAGCGAGGTTCACGCTAAATAAATGATGGGTCGGATAATGATAGACGTACGGCTCGATCCGGTGGTGTTCCGGCGCGATCTCAAACATCCAGATTTCCGGTGTTGTCGTCATGCCTTCATTCATGCGTACGTTATAGTAGATGGTGTCCCGATATCCGTTTTTATAGGCAAGGAGCGTAAGCTGTCCATGCAGGCGGGCGAGCGTTTCGGTAAAGCGCGGATCGCGGATAATCGGTGCCGGAAACGCCTGAGTAAAGCCGTGCTTATCTGTTTTCGTCCGGTATCCGGTTTCGGCGATGACTACTTCTGCATTTTCTAACGGCTTCCGGGTAGTCGAGTCAATGACTTTCACCTGCATCAATGCCCATTTGTCCCACTTATTATAGCCGGGAATATCCGATCCTGGTTTTACATCCGGCTGCATAGATAGAGGGTCATTACTCTGGCGGTGGAATGTTTCGTATTTGTATTCCGGCAGCGGCCTGTGTTCTTTTCGTTCTGCCTGGCCCTGTAGCGGAAGGGGGAGACTGGTGAGGGAAGCTGCGATGCAAAGGACGGACAGCCATATTTTACGTACGCCTTTCTTCTTCATGGAATCTTCACCAGCTTTCTACCTTCATAGTAGACCTGAAGAATCTGCAGCATATTTTTGTTTTGTCTATGAGCCAGGTACTGACTGCCGTGCTGAGCCATTTTTTGTGCGTTGCGGTACTGGAAGTTCGGTGAATTCGGATAACCGGCCCGGTAATTTAATTCGAAGATCGTATCGTCTTTTTTTACGAAGGCAAGCTGCATCGTTTCATCAAGTGCGGCATCGGTGCGGGGCATGCTGGTCCCTTCGCGGTAGATCTGGAAGTTCGTTGTGTTATCAACGGCAAAGCGCTGGTTGTCGATAGTGACCGGGTTAAGCACATGGTACCAGGCGAACATTTTCACCGCCATTGCGCCTGCTTTCAATGACTCCGCTTCCCAGTTGGGGAGCCATTCGTTGGGAAGCACATTGCGGATGTATGTTTTAAACGGCATGGATTGTACATATAAGATTTGACCGCGCGGGTTTGGATCGCCTCCCGGTTTACTTTCACGGATCGCGACCAGAATATTGGCCGGTATGGGTGTCTGACCGATTTTCTGTTCGGTTTGCGCCCTGGCTTCCGGGCTTGCCAGAAAAATCTGCACGGCCAGGCCCAGCAGAAGCAATGCGCAGATGAGATGGAATGTATAACGGCGCATAAAATTCCCCCTTTGCATGAGAATAGATAGCTACCGATAGTATGGGAAGAATATTCAATGTTTGATCGGTGTAATAATTGGCAAAACACGATATACTCAGGTACAAAACCACCATGCTTTTCAGCCACAACCCCGGCATGAAAATTGTGGGAAGGGCGGCTGATTTTTGTGGTACAAAGGAAAAGAGAGAAGAGAACGAGGGGGTGATTTCAATGGGGAAAAAGGCGAAGTCCTTTTTCTTCTCTGGATCTCATTTCCTCTTTCTCTTCTTCTTTTCTCATGATTTTCACAGAAAGGGGAGAAAGATGGACCTGATCGTAAATAAGAACGTGAAGCTAAAGGAAGTAGAAATGGAGGATGCGCCCTCGTTATACGCCTTGATTCATGCAAATCGGGGACATCTGCGGCGCTTCCTCGGCTGGATCGATGCAACAGAGGGGACGGCCGATATAGAAATGTTTATTGCTGGCAGCAGGCAAAGGCGTATGATACAAAACGGCACAGACTATGGGCTGTGGTATAAAGGAAGAATTGTTGGAGTTGTAGGGCTGCACTACATGGATTGGATAAATCACTGTACCAGCATCGGCTATTGGATAATTGAAAACATGCAGGGAAAAGGGATAATGACTGCGGCCGTTAGTCGATTGATTCGCTACGTATTTGATGAGCTGGGATTGAATCGTGTCGAAATCCGGTGCGCGGTAGAAAATGAGAAGAGCCGCGCCATACCGGAGCGGCTCGGCTTTACCCGGGAAGGGCAAATTCGTCAGGGAGAATGGTTGTATGATCATTATGTCGACCACATTGTGTACGGCTTGCTGAAAAATGAGTGGCGGCGCGCTTAAACGCCGCAACAGCCGCCGCCTGATCCGCAGGAAGGAGTGATCTCTTCGAGTCGGCCAATCGGAAACGCTTTTTCTTCTTCAGAGGAACGAAAATGTCCCCAGGCCATAATGCCGTTAAGGTAACGGACGAAGAACGGCTCGTCATATCCGATCACTCCGTATTCCTGTCCGCTCATAAAGTCGTCCGGGTCAAGCAAGTAGGAACGGGCCATAAAGAACTTGGATTCGAGTACCGATGCTTCAGAGACGTAGCCGGCCTGGTATTTCCGCATGCTCTCCCCACGCAGCCGCTGCATTTCAGCCTGCAGTTCTTCCCGTGACATTTCGCTGTATCGTCTCATAAGGTATGCCTTCTTTCTGTAAATAAAGTCAAGGAATAGTGTATAGGAGTAACTGGAAAAAAAGAAAAATGTGCTTGTTCATAAACGGCAGCATTTTTCCTTCTTTTTTCTCATTTAGTATAACATATCCCTTGCACATTATTGTTTGAATTCGGGAGGCAAAGAGGTTAATAATAGGTAGGAGAAAAGCTAAGAGACGGAGGAATGCATGATGAGTGATAAGAGCGGAAGCGGCGGACAACTGCCTGATATGGAGAGCCTGCTGTACAGCTTTACCGAGTTTTTGACCGGTGAGGCAAATGAGGAGCGGGTGGAGATGGTGAAGACGTGGGCATTGTACAATCATATGCTGAAAACGATGCCGCCGCTTGTGCAGCACTGGACCAATGAGCATCCGGAAGAGAAGAAGCAGCTCCGCGAATTGTTCGAACAGATCAAGCGATGGAGCGATGAGAAGAAACAACAGGAAGGAAAATAAGCTGTAACGCCCGGTAAATAACAGCCGGGCGTTATCTGTAAGTAAGGAGGTATGACTGTGCAAAACCTCCCTGGGGAAAAAGGACAGCACAGCAGCCGCTTCATTTTTAGATATTATTGAACTTTAGACGTATAAGGGAATTGTACGGTATAGCTGCTAAACTGCTGGTATGTCTGGTCGAGTTTTTGCTGCTCTTCCGCTTCAAGCGTATACCAGCCCTGCTGGAACATTAGATTATAGATATCGCGCGCGCACTGATGCGTCTCGGTCAGGCAGGTTAGCACGTCGCGGTGCAGCGCCTCGTGGCTTGCTTCGCGTGTCGCGATATTAAAGCCGTCCGTCAGATATTTTTGCGTTGTAAGAACATCGTTCAATCGATCGCGATCCGTCATCTGCGGAGTTTGCTGCGCCTGGTTTTGCGCGGGGGAAGTAGGGTTGGCGATTTGGTTGTTTTGCATCTTCTTTCCTCCTTATTGTGCCGACATGCTGCCGGATATGCTGCTCATAGCGGAAGCGTTATTGTTCTGGCAGTGCTGAAGCAGTGTGTTGTAATGGCGCTGGTGCATCTGGCCGGCGCGATCAATCAGTTGTTTTACCTGCGGATCGGTACATTCTTGCGAGTAATGGTTGCATTTTTTCATGGCTACCAACAGCCAGCTCAGCTGGTCTTTTACATAATGTACATCCTTCGTTGTCATTACATTCGGAGGTGTCGTCATCACCGGTTGTTGAGCTTGCGATTGCCCTGTCATCTGTTGCTGCATGGTAAGAGCTCCTTTCGTGTATGGAATGGAATACGTACAAACATATTTTGCACAAAAAAAACCGACGCATTCAGACGCCGGCTATAGTCAATCTGCCAATATGAATATGAATATGGTGCAGTTCAATGTTTAAATGCTGTACATAAGAATCATACACGCGGCGGCGAATCTTATGTGCCACTTGCGGCAGTGAGGTTCCGCGTGAGACATTCAGATGCACTTCGCATGAGACGGACGGCAAGTCGTTTAAGGTGACGTTAATTTTGCTCACATTCTCTACTTCAGGCATATCCTTACAGCTCAATGTGACAAGCTTGCGCAGCACATGCTCCGTCACATGCATGCGTCCGCCCCCGAAGTCCGGTTGCACAATGGTTGTTTCCCCGATAACTTCTTTTTTGGATGAAAAAATTTTTTTGCCGCGCGCAATCAGGCGGCGGAAGAAGTCCTGCTCCACCTGAATGTAGGGAATAGGGATGACATGCTGCCCGGCTGTACGGCGCGTGTAGAGTGCAGCCTTGATCTCGCTCGAAGAACGAATATCCTCGATAGAGATATACGTGGAAATCGGCTCGATTTCCAGTGCAGCCGCAATGCGATCCACCATCTTACGGGAGGTGCCGAGCAGCAAAATGCGATCAATGTGGAAATCGCGAATGGCCTGCCTGACTTCTGCTGCATGATCTTCGTAGAAAAAGATTGCCCGCTTCACCGCCTGCACTGTCGTACGTTCATATTTAGCGGACGTACCTGCCACTTTGCGGCCTTTGTAGATCAGCAGGCCGTCATCAATAATGGCATTGATTTTATGCTTATGCGCAAGCTCAAGCGCGCTTGTGCTTTTTCCTGTACCACTAGGGCCGTATAGTGCAAAAACGTCCATACCCTGTCTCCTTTGCCGAATTCAAAGCAACGGTTAGGAGGTGGGAACCGATTGTTTTCCCATTTCTTCCGAGCGGGCGACTGCCTGCTTGATGCAGGCAAGCATAGCTTCCTGGAATCCATGCTTTTCTAGTACCGCAATTCCCGCTGCGGTTGTACCGCCCGGACTGGTGACCTGCTTGCGCAGCGTTGCCGGCTCTTCCCCCTGATCGCGCAGCATATGGGCTGCTCCGATGATGGTCTGCAGAATAAGGCGACGCGCCGTTTCGCGCTCCAGCCCGATTTCCTGTCCGGCTTGCTCCATTGCTTCTACTAAATAGTATACATAAGCCGGGCCGCTTCCGGAAAGTCCTGTAACGGCGTGCAGTTTATCTTCCTGGACAATTTCTACAATGCCGACCGCCTGGAAAATCTGTATTGCCAGGTCCATATCCGCATCGGTCGCATATTTGCCCGGTGCAAGTGCGGTTGCAGATAGACCTATTGCGGCCGATGTGTTTGGCATCGTGCGTATGACGGCAGCCGAATGGCCGAGCAGACTGGAGATGTAGTCAGTGGACGTTCCGGCCAGCACGGAAATAAACAATTGCTCCGGTGTGGTCAGCGCCCGGATATTAGCAATCGCAGTCGCGATGTCTTTTGGTTTAACCGATAGTACAATAATGTCGGCTCCGGCAATCGCTTCTTCTTTCTCTGGAGTAGCGATGCCATAACGCGACACAAGTTCCTGAATGCGGGCTTTATTACCACGGTTGATTGCGCAAATTTGTTCAGAAGGAATCAGGTTTTTATCGACCAGCCCGGAAATCATCGCTTCCGCCATTGAACCGGCGCCGAGAAAACAGATTGTTTTATTCTGCAGGATAGACATGTTTTTCTCCCCTTTATCGGATTTGCCCTGTACCGTAGATAACATACTTAGAAGAGGTAAGAGCTTCTAGACCCATCGGGCCGCGTGCGTGCAGTTTCTGCGTGCTGATTCCAATCTCTGCCCCGAATCCGAATTCGAATCCATCTGTGAAACGCGTAGACGCATTATGATAGACCGCCGCAGAATCGACACGCTTCTGGAAGTTGCGTGCGTTCTCTTTTGATTCTGTAACAATGGATTCCGAGTGTTTGGTGCTATAGCGGTTAATATGCTCGATAGCACTGTCTACAGAATCGACCACTGCGACCGCCATCGTATAATCCAGATATTCCGTGCTCCAATCTTCTTCTGTTGCCGGCACGATATCGATATCTTTGGCCAGTTCACGTGTACGCTCACAGCCGCGCAGTTCCACTCCTTTTTCTTTCAATGCCCTTAGCAAATCAGAGAGGTGTTTTTCTGCCCATGCCTCGTGTACAAGCAGTGTTTCGGCCGCATTGCATACTGCCGGGCGGTGCGTTTTCGCGTTGACAACAATGTCGCGTGCCATATCCGGTTTAGCCGATTCATCCACGTAGACGTGACAGTTGCCAGCGCCGGTCTCCAGCACCGGTACGGATGCATTGTCGACAACGGAACGGATAAGACCTGCTCCGCCGCGCGGAATAAGAACGTCAAGGTAATCGTTCATTTTTAGCATTTTGTTAACTTCTTCGCGTGTGCCTTCTTCGAGAAGCTGCACCGCTTCTTTGCTTACTTTTGTCGTGGCGAGCGCTTCACGGAGGATCTGCACAAGTATTTGATTGGAGTGGAGAGCGGAAGAGCTTCCGCGCAGCAGCACAGCGTTGCCTGCTTTCAGGCAAAGTCCTGTCGCATCCACCGTCACGTTTGGCCGCGCTTCATAAATCATGCCGATGACACCGAGCGGAACGCGTACTTTGGTGATGCGCAGGCCGTTCGGACGCTCCCACGCTTCCAGTTCTTTGCCGACTGGATCCCCCAGCTCGACAACCTGTCGCAGTCCTTCGGCCATATCGCGAATGCGGCCTTCCGAGAGGGACAGACGATCAATTAATGCGTTTGTAACACCTGCCTGCTTTGCGGCTTCTACATCTTTTTTGTTGGCTTCCAGAATGCGCGCTATATTAGATGTAAGCGCGTCTGCCATCGCCAGGAGCGCCTGGTTTTTTTCTTCGGTCGTCAGCGTTACCATCTGAGTTGCCGCATGCTTCGCCAATTTCGCTTTTTCGAGTAGGGTCATTGCATGATCTCCTCCTTATGTTCCTGTTTATTGTCTTCCTCCATCCATAACGTTACCCAGTTGTCGCGGTGAACCGCTTCGACCCGGTGAACACCCAGCCGTTCGCGGCAGACTGCAGTGGATTCCCCTTTTACCTGTTCCAACTGTTCCGCCGAGTAGTTTATCTCTCCCTTGCCCAGCAGGCGCCCCACCGTATCTGCTACTTCGACAACCTGACCCGGGGCAAAATCGCCGCTAACCTTTGTAATGCCGGAAGGAAGCAGGCTTTTTCCTTCATAGAGAAGAGCCTGTGCCGCTCCCGCATCCACTTCGATGCGGCCGCTGCTTTCGGCATGAAAGGCAATCCATTGTTTGCGGGCTTTCAGCGGCGCTTTCATCTGGTTACGGAAATACGTTCCTGCGCCCTTGCCCGTAAGGATATCGAGCAGTTTATCATCTCCTGTACCCGTACCGACGAATACGTCAATACCGAGCGAGAGGGCAAGCTTGGCGGCGTGAATCTTGGAGCGCATGCCGCCTGTACCCACGCGGCTGCCGGAGCCGCCGGCGAGCGCTTCAATTTCAGGCGTGATTTCTTCAATAAGCGTAAACTTTTTGGCGTGCGGGTTGGAACGGGGATCTGCGTCATACAATCCGTCGGTATCCGTTAAAATCACCAAATCATCAGCGCGCAGAAACCCTGCCACCAGCGCGGAAAGCATATCGTTATCGCCGAACGTAAGCTCGTCGACCGCCACGCAGTCGTTTTCGTTAATAATCGGCAGCATCCCCCGCTTGAGCAGTTCATTAAGGGCGCCCATCGCATTGTGGTACCGGTTGCGTTTCGAGAAATCGTCGCGTGTTAGCAAAATCTGTGCGCTCATTAAACCATACGAACGCAAAGATTCATTATAAGCCTGAATGAGCAGACCCTGACCGACTGCTGCGGCTGCCTGCTTGCCTTCGAGCGTAACGGGGCGCGATGGATATCCGAGTGACGTAAAACCGGCCGCCACGGCGCCGGATGATACGAGAATCACTTCATGTCCAGCGCGGCGCAGCGCAGCCAGCGCGGCTACATGCTCTTCCAGCTTCTCACGGGACAATCCTCCGGTCGGATTCGTCAATGAACTGCTTCCGATTTTTACCACAATGCGATGTTTTTTCTTGGCATCCATCTTATTTGTCACCCCTATCTTTTTTAAAAAAACACCACGGCATCTCAGCCGCAACCCCGTCATGAAAATGATGGGAGAGAGGCTGACTTTTGCGGTACGAAGGAAAAGAGAGGAAAGAACGAGGAGATGATTTCAATGGTGAAAAAGGCGAATGCCTTTTTCTACCCTGGCTCTTTTTTCTCTCCTTCCTTCTTTTCTCATGATTTTCACAGAAAAATAAAAAGCCTTCCATCCCTAATGAAAAGGACGAAAGGCTTAGCTTCCGCGGTACCACCCTTATTGGCAGTGCGCCATATTCTGCGCATGCCCTCTTGCCTCGTTGGTAACAGGGAGAGGACCCTGGCCAGGTTCATCCCTGGCGCTCCGGGGTGGGTTCCGATAGGCCGTGCGGCAAATCTCACAGCGAATGATTTGCTCTCTGAACGCAGGCTACTGCCGTACTATTCCCCATCGACACGTTTCGTTTGATAACCGTTTCAATTGAGTTTTATTATGAAGGTGCTTTACAAAATTGTCAAGGATAGTGCAAAAAATTGCAGGTCGTATATTTTGCCTGTTCCTGCACAACCTACTAGAGATTCCCTAATGAAACGGGTGATAGAAATGGGAGAATTTAAAAAACCAAAACGGGCGAAAGTGATGAATGAAATAGAGCAGGAGCAAGAACAGACGGCGGAAGATCTATTGGAAAATAAACCGCTGGAACAGATTGAAATCGACCCGATAACTGCGGTTAATGTAGAGCGGTTGAAGACGGTGTTTAAAGACGTTGATGTGTTTGTTCATCACTCTTTGACGTTCCCAAACGCCAGAGAAGGACAGGATGGACGGGTTCCGGAAGGTGCAGTATTTTTTCTTGATGATTTGGTCAATGAGGATATTTTAGACCAGCATGTAATCCATCCCCTATTGGAAATGGGACCAGAATCGTTCTTTGGACAGCATGTAGAAGATCAAGTGATTACAGCAAAAAAAATAGTACAGGTCGACAACCTTAAGGCGGCAGTAGAGATGGTTACTTCAGGCAGTACGCTCGTGCATGTTGACGGTATGACGCACGCATTGGCCATAGTAGCGCCGGGATTTCCCACTCGTTCCGTATCGGAACCGGAAGCCGAACCGCTGGTGCGCGGACCGCGGGAAGGATTTACCGAGAAGCTGCAGGATAATACGGCGCTTATCCGTAAACGTCTGCGTACCCCGGAATTAAAGTCAGAAGTGGTAAAACTGGGCCGCCGCAGCCAGACAACCGTGTGCTTTATGTATATGCGTGAACTGGTAGAAGAAGATGTATTGAAAACCGTGCGCGAGCGTCTAAAGAATGTGGATATCGACATTCTCCTGGAGAGCGCGCAATTAGAAGAGTTAATTGAGGATAGCGTATATTCTCCGTTTCCACAGATTGTATCCACAGAGCGCCCCGACAAAGTCGTCTCCGCTCTGTCGGAAGGCAGAGTCGCCATTATTATTGATGGAACGCCATTCGTACTCATTGTTCCGTCTGTATTTTACGATTTTTTGCAGGCGAGTGAGGATTTTTATCAGCGGTTTTACTTCTCTACGGCGATTCGTATCCTGCGTACGATGACATTTCTTGTCGCGCTGCTTGGACCGTCATTTTATATTGCGATCACGACATTTCATCAGGAGCTTATCCCGACACCGCTTCTGCTTACGGTCATTTCCGCTCGGGCCGGCGTTCCGTTTCCGGCATTGATTGAGGCGCTCATTATGGAGATTTCATTTGAGGTACTGAGGGAGGCCGGCGTGCGTCTGCCGCGTCCGGTAGGTTCGGCGGTTAGTATCGTAGGAGCGCTTGTCATTGGCCAGGCGGCGGTGGAAGCCGGGATTATCTCGCAGGCAATGGTCATTGTCGTAGCGTTTACGGGAATCGCCTCGTTTACTGTTCCGGCGTTTAATCTTTCGATGGCTACCCGTTTGCTCCGTTTTCCGATGATGATCATTGCGGCCGGGCTTGGATTGTTCGGTATGGCGATTGCACTTGTTGCGCTCGGCATCCATATGTGTTCGATCCGCACGTTTGGCGTGCCATATATGTCACCGATTGCGCCGATGCACGTACGCACATGGGGAAGTGAAATTTTCGTACTCCCCTATCCGCTGCGCAAGTGGCGTCAGGAATACATCCAGAAAAAAGACTTGAAGCGTTCGGACGTGCCGTCCAATCCACCGCAGCAGGAAGGGGACGGTCAATCATGAAAGCCGGATGGAAGCCTCTTCTCCTGCTTGTTCTTATTATGCTGCCGTTGATCCAGGGCTGTGGTACAGCGGAAGGCGGTATTGCAGTACGGGAGTTGAATCAGTTGAATGTGGTCATGGTTACGGGTGTGGATTATGATCCGAAGCATAAAAAGTTTATTCTATCCATTCAAACCGTCAAACCGGCGTTAGAAAAAGGTACGGCCGTTTCGCCGGAAACCGTATATACGACCCGCGCGACGGGCGATACGATCATGGAAGCATCCAAGAATCTTCGCGCTCAGACATCCGGCAAGCTCATCTGGTTCCACGGCAAAGTTATTATTCTGGGGCATACGCTGGTTAGAGAGAATGTGATGAAGGAAGTGATTGATTTCTTCGCGCGCAATCGGGAGATTCGATATTCCAGCTGGATTCTTATTGCGAAAAAGACAGCGGAAGAAATCGTAACCGCTGAGCCGAACAGCGAAGTGATGATGGGCTATGAATTAAACGGCATCATTAACAATCAATCCGAATGGGGTAGAACGGTTGTTGTGACGCTTAAAGATTTAATTAACCATTACAGTGACTCATACGTAGGATTTGTTACAGGACAGGTAAATAAAAGCAAAGGGAAAGGCGGAAAAGACCAGATTATCATTGCAGACGGCGTAGTCATAAATGCGTTTAATCCAAAACAGGCGTCACGTGTGTCTGTGTTGTCTAAAAAAGAAATGCAAGCACTTCGCATCTTTCGCAAAATGGCTCAGCAGGAGCCGGAGCTCATCTATTCTGTCTCTCTCGGTGCCGATGCGGATACGAAATACAATACAGCCGTACAAGTAAAAGTAAGAAACAGAAAGGCAACATCGACCATTGAAAACGGGCGGCCCAAAATTAAAATGGAGCTTACGTTGGATGGTACGGTTCTTGAATCAGGCACACAGCTCGATCTTTCGAAGAAAGAAACGGTAGCCCGCCTGGAAGGAGACGTAGAAAAGAAAATCATTGCTGACATGCGACTTCTGCTTACCCGATTGCAGAAAAAAGATAATGCGGACATTGTCGGGTTTGCTTCGCTCATTCACCGTCAGCATAAAGATTACTGGCATCAGCATAAAGGGCAGTGGCGAGAGATTTATCCAAATATCCCGGCTGATATTTCTATAAAATGGAATTCGATGCGGAATGGAATAATCAGACAGGTGAAAGCGGGTGAAAAAGAATGATGTTGACATTGACTTTTATCCTGTTCTTCGTCTATGTTGTGCTGCGAGTTTGGATATTCAGTAAAAACAAAGAGTGGAGGGATTTAGTCGTATTTGCTCTGATAAGCGGATTGGTCGTCTTCTTTATGCTGGTGCCGATGTTAGGATGGGAATCCGGCGCGCTGCTCAATTACGCGTACAAGTTTACCCGGCCAATTGCTCAGCGGTTTATTCCTGCTATCTTTGGCGTTGAAGTATAGAGGGGGTGGAATGCATGTACGAAAAAGGAAGGATTTCCGCAGGTCAACTGTTTATCATCATGCTGATTTACCTTACCGCCACATCCAGCAATACGAACTTTGATTTCGTGTATGGGGGGCAAGACGGGGGACTGGCGAATTTGCTTGCCATTCCGCTCGCCATGCTTACGTTCTATTTGTATTTTCGGCTGCAGGAGCGGCATCCGCGTAAAATGCTTTTTGAATATGCGGAAGATATTCTGGGGAAGTGGCCTGGAAAGCTTGTCACACTCTTGTATGTTTATTTTGCACTTGAAGTTGCCGTCGTTTTTGCGCGTGGATTCTCTGAATTTGTTGTCTCGGTACTAACACCTGAACTGTCAGCCGATGTCTACTTACTGGCAACTGTGCTGGTGGCGGCATACGCGGTATACCGGGGAGTGGAAGCGATTGTGCGGTTTGCACAGGTGGCATTTCCGTTTTACCTGGTTTTGCTTATCTTTATTAATATTTTGCTTATCGGGCAGTTCCGTCTATACCATATTCTTCCCCTGTTGGATCATCCGCCGGGAGAAATTTTGTTTACAGCATATCTCCAATATATTTTCCCGCTTAGCGAGGTGATTTTTTTCCTTGGATTTCTTCCTTACGTGAAGCGTTCCAAAAATACCATCCGATTGGCTTATCTGGCGATTGCACTCAGCGGTATATATCTGGCGTATCGGGTCATCGTCTCCATCGGCGTACTCGGCGAGGGCACGGCGCAAGCATCCAGTTATCCGTACATTGCGGCGATTCGCTTCGTTAAAATCGGAGCATTTGTGGAACGAATCGATATCCTGTTTTTAGGGATTTATATTATGATGATACTGCTGGAGTTTATCGTCGTTTTTTATACGCTTACATACGGGGTGGCCCATCTGACAGGAGTGAAAAGCGTCAGCCCGCTTGTGTTGCCGCTATGTTTTCTTATCGTGGGCATGGCCAAAGGAATTATCAAAGATTCAAATGATTTGTTCTTGTACATTACTCAGGTTCGTTCCGTAACGTCTCCTTTGTTTATCCTTATTATTCCTCTGCTTCTATTGTTGGTCAGCCGGGTTCGTTTTGGCAAAAGCCGGCAAGAGCCGGAGCCGGCCGACGGTGCCGTAGAAAGTGCGGGCGGGCTTGCGGATGGAAAGGCGTCGAACTAATTTCGTCGCCTTTTTGTTTTGTCTGCAGTACAATAGACGTTGAATTGTCAATGTTATTCATTTTTTGGGGGGAGTGGAATGAACCAAACCGCGTCGGCTAACTACCGATTTTTTATTTTAATTCTGGTTGTTGTCATCGCCGGTCTCAGCCAGGGGCTGTTGCTTCCCCTGCTGACGATACTTTTAGAGAAGGCGGGCGTATCATCCGGTGTAAACGGGTTGAACGCAGCCGCTTTATATATAGGGGTTTTTCTTACCATGCTGGTTATTGAGAAGCCGGTGCAAAGATTCGGGTATAAGCGAATCATTACCTGGGGCATCTTGCTTGTTACTATAGCGACGTTTTTGTTTCCGCTGTGGCAAAGCCTTGTGTTCTGGTTTGTGCTGCGTGTACTGGTCGGTGTGGGGGACAGCGCACTCCACTATGCGTCGCAGCTCTGGATCACTTCCACCAGCCCGGCTGAAAAGCGGGGCCGCAATATTTCCATCTATGGGATGTCTTATGCGATTGGGTTTAGCATCGGTCCGCTTGGGATTAATCTGCTGCCGTTCGGTGTAGGCGTCCCCTTTGTAGCGGTTGGTGCTTTCTTCATTCTGGCATTGCTCTTGCTGTTGAAACTTCCGCACGAGTATCCGGTGCGGGAGGAGAAGGCTGCTTCCGCGAGGAGCCGGTATGTGAGTGCAATACAGCTCGCCTGGTTTGCTCTTATCCCGTCGTTTTTTTACGGATACATGGAATCATCAATCAATAGTAACTTCCCGGTTTACGGGCTGCGTATGGGCATGAGTGAGAGCTGGATATCATTTTTGCTGCCGGTAGTCGGAATCGGCAGCTTAATTCTGCAGCTGCCGCTCGGCATATGGAGCGATCGTATTGGACGCAAGCCCGTATTAATTTTGTCCGGTTTTGCCGGTGCCCTGGCATTTTTGGCGGTGCCGTTATTTAAGGATAATGAATGGGGAGTATTGACTGCATTTCTTATCGCCGGGGGATTGGTGGGTTCATTTTATTCGCTCGGCCTTGCCTATGCGGCCGATTTGGTGCCGAAGTCGGTTCTTCCCGCGGCCAATATCATTGCGTCCATTAATTTCAGCGTAGGAAGCATCGTGGGACCGAATCTGGGCGGACTCGGAATTCAGTACGTTTCGCCGGGAAGCATGTTCTATTTTCTCGGCGGCATATTCTTGCTGTTTACCGTCTGCGGGCTTTTCTTCCGAAGGGCAAAACAGGAGAAGAAAACCTCGCTGATTCATTTTACAAATTAACGTTTTTTCCTTACAATAAAAAGGATAGAGGGCAGTTGGAAAGGGGACGGGACTGTGATAATTCAAGTCAAAGATTTGCATAAATATTATGGTTCACTAGAAGTGTTAAAAGGCATTGATTGCGTCATTAATGAGAAGGAAGTAGTTAGCGTTATCGGGCCTTCCGGCTCGGGAAAAAGCACGTTTCTACGCTGCTTAAACGGACTCGAAGAGCTGACAAGCGGCCAGATTATCATCAATGGCCACGATTTGTCGAATCCGAAAGTCAACATCAATCAAGTTCGTACAGAAGTGGGTATGGTATTCCAACGCTTCAACCTGTTCCCGCATAAGACCGTGGTGGAAAATGTCATGCTGGCTCCGATGAAAGTATTAAAAGAAAATGCGGCCGAGGCGCGCGAAAAAGCGCTGCGCCTGCTGGAAAAAGTAGGCCTTCGCGATAAGGCCGACGTATATCCGGAGAAATTATCTGGTGGTCAGATGCAGCGTGTAGCTATTGCACGTGCACTCGCCATGAATCCGAAGATTATGCTGTTTGACGAACCGACATCGGCGCTTGATCCCGAGCTGGTCGGCGAAGTGCTTGCCGTTATGAAAGAGCTGGCGCAGGAAGGGATGACGATGGTGGTCGTTACCCATGAGATGGGGTTTGCGCGTGACGTGTGTGACCGTGTTATTTTCATGGATCAGGGCGTTATTATGGAAGAAGGGAAGCCAGAAGACGTGTTTACGAATCCTAAAAACGACCGGACGCGAGAATTTCTGCGCAAAGTAATCGATATTCCGGAGAAGGCCCGCTAAACTCTTACCACTTTATCGAGTCCAAACATCAAACTTTTGATTATACAGGCAGAGGAGAATAGTGTGAAACATACAGGTATTATCCAGGGTTTCGTCCATCAATACGACAACCCTGTGCAGTACAGACTTAAGCTCGACGGAGAGGCCATTTTGGCCAATGAGTGGATTGGCAAAACCATTCGTATTTCTACCCTTGGACGGATGAAGTGCATCTACTGCGGCCGCAGCATCAAGAAAACATATAACAACGGATACTGCTACCCATGCTTTACGAAGCTGCCGGAAAATGACTTGTGCATTGTAAAGCCGCACGAATGTCATTACCATCTTGGGACGTGCCGCGACCCGGAATGGGGAGAGGCGCATTGTATGATTCCCCACTATGTGTACCTTGCTCTCAGCAGCGGTGTCAAAGTGGGGCTTACCCGGAAGAATAATGAAAAGAAACGCTGGGTCGATCAGGGTGCAATTCGTGCCATTCCGATCGCCGAGGTGCCTACGCGGAAGATTGCGGGCGAGCTTGAAGTATATTTGACGCAATATGTGGCAGACAAGACGGACTGGCGCAAGATGCTGAAAGGTGAAGTGGAACTGGTGGATTTGCTGGAGTTGCGCGAGGAAATCTACAATTACTTTCTAGAAGAATACAAGCCGTACATTTTAAAAGAAGATGAATGGATGGATTTCGCATACCCAATTTTGGAACAGATACAGAAGGTCAAAGCATACAATTTGGACAAGCAACCTGTGATTGAAGACCGTCTGATCGGAATTAAAGGCCAATACTTCATTTTTGAAAACGGAGTACTGAACGTCCGTAAGTATTGCGGCTATGAGGTCGAAGTGAGTGAATGAATAAAGAGAAGCAGGAGGCAGATAGACAGTTGCCTGTTTGCCATGTCGACCATGACTTCGGGGATAAGGAATGCAGCGGTATTATAGAGTGCGATATTTAGTTACGTACACACTGCGCCTGCTTTCTTCCGAAAGCAGGCGCGTTTATTTTAGAAGTAGGAAAGCAAGAGGTAGAAAGATAGAGAAAAAGTGGAGGCTGTTCTTTTTGTGCTCATACCTCTCCATTTTACTTCTGGTTTTTACTTTCATGTATGTATAGGAGCGAGGTAGATGAAGAAGTACATATCCATCATACTGGGGCTAATGTTGTTGGTCTTACTTGCGGCATGCGGCAGCAATCATGCATCCAATCAACCTCAGGAGCAAAAGCCGTCCGGCGGAGAGAATACACAGGCACCGGCCCAGGGGCAGTTTCCGCTGACGATCAAGGATAGCACGGGACAGGAAGTTAAGCTTGAGAAGAAGCCCGGACGCATTGTTTCCGTCATGCCCAGCGCAACAGAGATTGCGTATGCGGTGGGTGCAGGAGATAACATTGTAGGCGTGTCCAATTATGACAACTATCCGGAGGATGTTAAAAAGAAAGAAAAAGTCGGAGATTTGAAAGTGAATATAGAGAAAGTGGTATCGTTGGAGCCGGATTTAATCCTGGCGGATACCGGCAATGGCGAAGCCGTTGATGCGCTGCGCAAAACCGGAATCCCTGTGCTTGTCATGGAGGCTAAAACCTTCGATGAAATTTACCAATCCATCGAGATGATTGGTAAAGCGACCGGCAATGACGCGAAAGCGGACGATGTAGTCAGCAAAATGAAAGAGGACGTAAAAGAGGTACAGGAGAAAGTGAAAGCGGTGCCGGAGGCGAAGCGTCCGAACGTCTGGATTGAAGTCGACCCGTCTCTGTTTACTGCCGGAAAAGGTACATTTATGCATGACATGGTAACGATAGCAGGCGGCAAAAACATTGCCGGTGATCTGGACGGCTGGAAGCAGTTATCCGAGGAGAAAGTGCTGCAGCGGAACCCGGATATAATTCTTAATACGTACGGATATTACGATAAGGAAGGGGCGGCTAAAATCAAACAGCGGCCCAAGTGGCAGCAGGTAAAAGCGGTGAAGGAAGGCCGTGTATTCGCCCTCAATTCCGATGTCGTCAACCGCCCGGGTCCGCGCATTACCGAGGGATTGAAAGAAATCGCAAAAGATTTGCACCCGGAATTATTTCGAAAATAGGGAATGATGGCTGTGAAAGAAGGTCAACAGGGTTTTGGGAAGAAGCTGGTATTCTGGCTGCTTCCCCTTCTTTTTGTACTTTTGCTTGCGGTTGTCGGCAGTGTTTCGCTCGGCAGCGCACAACTGTCTTTTAATATGGTGTGGAAGATTATCTTTTCCCATTTGCCATTCGTTCCGGACATGGAGAGAGAATGGTCGAAGGCAGCTGAAGTGATTGTTTGGAATATTCGCATGCCGAGGATTATGATGGCCATTCTGGTAGGGGCGGCACTGGCGATGGCGGGAGTCGCATACCAGGGAGTACTGCGCAATCCGCTAGCTGATCCATACATTCTCGGCGTTTCGTCGGGTGCTTCACTCGGTGCGGCTTCCTTCATTCTATTTGGGCAGGGATTGGCTATTCTCGGTCAGTGGACGCTGCCGCTGGTCGCTTTTGTTTGCGGAATAGGGACTCTATTCATTGTATATCGACTCGCCTATATTGCAGGTAAGGTGCAGATAGAGACCCTGTTGCTGTCAGGGGTAGTGGTTCAGGCGTTCCTCGGAGCCGGACTTTCACTGATCATGTCGATATCGGGTGAGAAGATGCAGCAAATTCTCTACTGGCTGATGGGAAGTCTAACGCTGAGCGATTGGTCTTCAGGAGTGGCCGTAGCCCCTTATGTCATTGTCGGCTGGTTTGTTATTATGCTATTTACCCGGGAGTTGAATCTGCTTGCATTGGGAGAGCAGAAAGCCCATCATCTTGGCATGAATGTGGAGCGGACGCGCCTCATCGTACTGTTGGCGGCTTCGTTGACGGCGGGCGCGGCGGTA
>NZ_DFMZ01000046.1:1507-3830 GCF_002375825.1 Aneurinibacillus sp. UBA3580 | reverse complement strand
GGGCGCGGCGGTAGCCGTTTCGGGAGTCATCGGTTTTGTCGGACTGATAGTGCCTCATATCATGCGGACGCTGGTTGGCTCGGACCACCGCGTGCTGCTGCCGGTTTCAGCTGTGGCAGGGGCCATTCTGCTAATTGCCGCTGATACCTTGGCACGCACAATTATGGACCCGCAGGAGCTGCCCATTGGGGTCATTACCGCGTTTTTAGGTGCGCCGTTTTTCGGATATTTACTACGCAAACGGAGGCAGCGCTTTTTCTAGGGGGCAGGCAGAGCGGGAGAATGCGAGGAAAGTATTGAAGCGAAGATGTTGAGAACTTTATACGGGGGTCGCGTGACGTGATTCAAATAACGGACATGAGCCTGCGCATCGGACAGCGGCAGATATTGTCGAATATAACGTTTGAAGTGAAAAAAGGGGAGACGCTGGGCATTATCGGGCCAAACGGGTCGGGCAAGTCGTCGCTTGTGAAAGTGATGTCGCGGCTGCTTATACCGGATGCGGGCAGCGTAACGCTGGACGGAAAGCCGCTCGGCTCTTACTCTTCTAAGATGCTGGCGCGCAAAATGGCCGTAGTCAGCCAGGAAGGCCTTGTTCCGCTGCCGATTACAGTGGAAGAAGCGGTGGCGATGGGGCGCTACCCGTATCATGGTTTCTTCCGACGTAATACGGCGCAGGATGCGGAAGCCATCCAGCGTGCTCTTGTGCGGACCGGTCTGGAACCGCTTGCTTGCAAGCTGCTGGAGCAGTTGAGCGGTGGCGAGCGCCAGCGGGTGGCGATTGCCTGTTCCATGGCTCAGGAGCCGGAGGTGCTCCTGCTTGACGAGCCGACGACGTACTTAGATATCGGCTATCAGATTGGGATTTTAAATCTTGTGCGTGAATGGCAGCGGGAAACGGAAGGGACAGCGGTGCTTGTACTCCATGACTTGAACCTGGCGGCTCAGTATTGCGATCGCCTTGTCTTAATGGAGAGCGGAAACATTACGCGTAGCGGTACGATTGAAGAGATTATGGAAGCGAAACTGCTTGCGGATGTATACGGAGTAAAACCGCTTGTTGTTACTCATCCGAATTTATTGCTTCCACAAATCCTTCTGGAACGTTCTTCCTGATCTTTTGCTTCCAGTAAAAACGGTATGCCCTTCCGCATACCGTTTTTTGTATGCTATTCTATAAAAAAGAGGAGGATATATACGTATGGCAGAAATTACAGCGTACTTATACAACAAATGCGGTACATGCCGCAAAGCGAAAAAATGGTTGGACGAGCAGGGGATCACATACAAGGAAGTCCCGATTGTCGACGAACCTCCGACCAAAGAGCAGCTTCGCGAATACTGGCAGCAAAGTGGCCTTGATTTAAAGAAATTCTTCAATACGAGCGGACAGGCGTACCGTGAGCTTGGATTGAAAGATCGGTTGAAAGATATGTCTGAAGAAGAGATGCTTGATCTGCTTGCATCAGACGGCAAATTGATTAAGCGTCCGCTGCTTGTAAGCGGCGACAAAACGACCGTCGGCTTCAAAGAAGAAGAGATGGAGAAAACTTGGAAGTAGGGGGCGCCGCGTGGAAACTTTACTCAATATTCAGCCTTCGAAACGCCTTGCCGGGCTTACATCGGCTATCTTTACGGAGATGAACCGTCGGAAGCGGGAGGTACAGGCACGGGGTATGCATGTGATTGACTTAGGGATCGGAAGTCCGGATCAACCCCCTTCTCCCCTTGTGATAGAAGCTCTTACGAAAGCCGTACAGAATCCTGAGAACTATGGATACCCGACCTCGGAAGGCTCCATTCGCTTTCGGGAGACAACGGCCCGCTGGTATCGGCACCGGTTCGGTGTCGGGCTTGACCCCGAGCACGAAATTCTTTCGCTTATGGGATCGCAGGACGGTCTCGCCCATCTGGCTCAAGCGTGGATTGACCCGGGGGATGTAGTGCTTGTGCCGGACCCGGGCTATCCGATTTATTTTGCGAGCGTTACGCTGGCAGGAGGTGAAATTTACCCGCTGCCGCTGCGTGAAGAGAACAGCTTTCTTCCTGACTTTTCGAATATTCCGGACGAGATCAAACGGCGTGCTAAACTTATGGTGCTTAATTACCCGAATAATCCGGTCGCCGCCGTGGCGGAAGACGGCTTTTTCGCGGATGTGGTAACGTTCGCCAAAGAAAACCAGATCATCGTAGCGCACGATCTCGCGTATTCCGAGCTGGCGTTTGACGGTTACCGTCCGCCGAGTTTTCTTATGACGCCGGGCGCAAAAGAAATCGGCGTAGAGTTTAATTCTTTGTCCAAGAGTTTCAATATGGCGGGCTG
>NZ_DFMZ01000046.1:350-1396 GCF_002375825.1 Aneurinibacillus sp. UBA3580 | reverse complement strand
CTGCCGTATCGGCTACCTGGTCGGAAACCGGGAGATTATAAAGCCGCTTGCCATCGTTAAATCCAATATCGACTATGGAGTCTTTCTTGCCGTGCAGGAAGCGGCCGTAGCGGCGATGGAGCACGATATTGCGCATCCGGGGCAGAACGGAAATGCCGCATTGTATAAAGAGCGCCGCGATGTACTGCTGGATGGACTCAAGGAGATTGGCTGGGATATACCAAAACCTAAAGCAACGATGTTTGTTTGGGCACGCGTACCGGAAGGCTGGACATCCGAGTCGTTCGCGTTTACTTTGTTGGAGAAGGCAGGCGTAGTTGTTATTCCCGGTAATGCATTTGGTGCGCAGGGAGAAGGGTATGTACGCATTGCACTCGTAAAACCGGTGGATGTCTTAAAAGATGTGATTTTGCGTATTAAAGAATCAGGAATACTTTTCGCGTAAAATGTGCATGTTACGTTATGTGCGTTACATGCTGTAACGCTGGATTCATAAAAGTTTAACAAGCTTAATTAAAACAATTACAATCTTGTATTGACTATTATCTTGATGCTTGTTATGATGAAAGAGAACACGGAAACATTCACTATTCCGGGTTCGCCCGGATTAGAATATTTCTATCTAGGAGGTAGTTACATATGGCAGAACGTTTAGTAGGTTTACCGGCTCCAGATTTTGAAATGGAAACAGCTCTGGGTGACGGCGAGAATTTTGGTACTGTAAAGCTGTCCGACTACAAAGGCAAATGGCTGGTAATGTTCTTCTACCCGCTGGACTTTACTTTTGTATGCCCGACAGAAATCACAGCAATGAGCGACGCTTACGATCAGTTTGCTGAGCTGGATGCTGAAATACTGGCAGTAAGCACAGACAGCAAGTATTCTCACCGTGCATGGATCAATACATCCCGTGACGAGAACGGCCTGGGCAAACTGAATTTCCCGATTGCTGCTGACCTCACTCATAAAGTATCCCGTGACTATGGCGTACTGATCGAAGAGAAAGGTATCGCGCTTCGCGGCCTGTTCATCATCGATCCGGAAGG
>NZ_DFMZ01000046.1:0-257 GCF_002375825.1 Aneurinibacillus sp. UBA3580 | reverse complement strand
TGTTCATCATCGATCCGGAAGGCACGCTGATGTACTCCGTAATCCACAACCTGGATGTTGGCCGCAGCGTAGACGAAACACTCCGCGTGCTGCAAGCATTCCAATCCGGCGGTCTGTGCCCTGCAAACTGGCGTCCGGGACAAGCTCACCTGAAAGGCTAATACACGTTTGCCTGTAAGGAAAGCTGATGCATGAGAACGAAAAGGACCTAACTTTTGCGAAATTGTTAGGTCCTTTTTTTAGGGTATAGGAAAGTA
>NZ_DFMZ01000045.1:0-8906 GCF_002375825.1 Aneurinibacillus sp. UBA3580 | reverse complement strand
TTGCGGTACGAAGGAAAAGAGAGAACAGAACGAGGAGAGGATTTTAGTGTAGAAAAAGGCGAAGACCTTTTTCTTCCCTGGATCTTTTTTTCCTCTATCTTCTCCCTCTTTCCTCACGATTTTCACAGAAAAAGACCGCTCTGGAAAATCCAGAGCGGTCTTTTGCCATGGTTTGTACTATTGTGCTGTATAACCGCCATCAACAACTATAGCCTGCCCCGTTACACTGCCTGCTTTATCGCTGGCAATAAACAGCGCATAGTCCGCAATATCCTTGACCGATAGCAACTTGCGCTGTGGTACGAGTGGATAGATGACCTCTTCAAGCACTTTCTCAAGCGGTACGTTGCGCGTCTTGGCCAAATCTGACAGTTGATTTCGTACAAGCGGCGTATCTACATAGCCGGGACAAATTGCATTAACCGTAATGCCATGCGTAGCGCCTTCCAACGCAGCCACTTTAGTTAAACCGATGACGCCATGCTTGGCGCTGTTATACGCTGCCTTGCCCGCGAAGCCGACCAGTCCGTTGATGGAAGCCATATTGATAATACGGCCGAATCCCTGCTGCTTCATAATCGGAAATACATGCTTGATTGCCATAAACGGAGCCACAAGCATTACTTTTACCAGCTGCTCAAACTTCTCCGTCGGAAACTCTTCAATTGGCGAAACGTACTGCAATCCCGCATTATTCACCAGCACATCCAGACGTCCAAATTTTTCCACCGTTTCATCCAGCGCGGCTTTCAATTGTGCTTCATCCGCCACGTTGCAGCCCATACCGATGGCAGCAAAGCCTTCTGCCGTTAACTCGGAGGCCGCAGCTACCGCTGCTTCGGCATTCAAATCACTAATCGCTACTTTTGCACCTTCCCGGGCAAACTCCTTAGCGAGTTCCAAACCAATGCCGCTCGCCGCTCCGGTCAAAAATACAACTTTATCCTGCACCAATTTCGTCATTGATTGCTATGTCTCCTTCTACTTTCCCTATGCTTTGCCGGCCAGCTTTGGAGAAATAATTAATTCCGGTTCTGTAGATTCTCTAATATCCTGTACCGTAAAGCCTGGCGCTACTTCTACCAGTTCGAGACCGTTCGGCGTTACATCGATGACCGCGCGATCCGTAATGATACGGTTTACTACACCTTTGCCCGTCAGCGGCAGCGTGCACTCGTTTAGAATTTTCGGCTGGCCGTGCTTATTCACATGCTCCATAATAACAATGATGCGCTTCGCACCGTGCACCAGGTCCATCGCGCCACCCATGCCTTTGACCATCTTACCCGGAATCATCCAGTTAGCCAGGTCGCCGTTTTTTGATACTTCCATGCCGCCGAGAATGGCTATGTCAATATGACCGCCGCGAATCATCGCAAACGATTCTGCACTGCTGAAAATGCTTGCACCCGGCAGCATTGTAATCGTTTCTTTTCCTGCGTTGATTAATTCTGGATCTACTTCCTCTTCTGCCGGGTACGGTCCGATACCGAGCAGACCATTCTCCGATTGTAGCACAACATGCTTATCCTTCGGAATGTAGTTGGCTACCAATGTCGGAATACCGATACCCAGATTCACGTAAAAACCGTCTTCGATCTCCTGGGCCGCTCGTTTTGCGATTTGCTCTCTTGATAATGCCATCTTATTCCCCTCCTTGTTATGCTTGTGCCTGTACCGTTCTGCGTTCGATTCGTTTCTCGTAGTTCGTGCATTGAATAATACGTTGTACATATATGCTCGGCGTATGGATATGGTCCGGATTCAACTCACCCGGCTCCACAAGTTCCTCCACTTCTGCAATCGTAATTTTTCCTGCCGCCGCCATCATTGGATTAAAGTTGCGGGCCGTTTTGTTGTACACCAGGTTCCCCATGGTGTCACCTTTCCAGGCTTTTACCAACGCGAAATCGGCGGTCAGTCCTGTTTCGAGCAAATATTCTTTGCCGTTGAACGTACGCACTTCGCGCCCTTCGGCAAGCGGTGTACCTACGCCGGCCGGCGTGTAAAATGCCGGAATGCCGGCACCACCTGCGCGGATGCGCTCTGCCAGTGTGCCCTGCGGTACCAATTCCACTTCCAGCTCACCGGATAAAAATTGACGTTCAAACTCTTTATTTTCACCTACGTAAGACGAAATCATTTTCTTAATCTGTTTATTTTGCAGCAGCAGGCCCAACCCCCAATCGTCTACCCCACAGTTATTGGAAATGATCGTCAAATCCTTTACTCCCTTGTCGCGCAATCCAAGAATCAGTTTCTCGGGAATGCCAACCAGACCGAACCCGCCCACCATAATAGTGGCTCCGTCTTGAATGCCGTTTAAAGCTTCATCAATGGATGTAAACACACTCACTTGACTCACTCCTTACTGGATTTATAAATAGGCTGCAGTATAGAATATTGCAACCGCTTGCAAACAAACGAAAATTCAAACGATACCGAACATATAGTAAAGTGCGATAATAAAGAATACAGCGGTTGTTTTAATAAGCGTCATCGCAAAGATATCAATATACGACTGTTTATGTGTAAGTCCGGTTACCGCAAGCAGGGTAATGACTGCCCCATTATGCGGCAACGTGTCCATCCCGCCGGACGCCATGGACGCCACTCGGTGCAGCACTTCCGGATTGATACCGAGCTTCTGCGCCTGCTCCATGTACGTCTCTCCCATGGCCGCCAGCGCAATACTCATCCCCCCTGACGCAGAACCTGTGATCCCAGCCAGCGTCGTCGTCGTCACTGCTTCGTTCACCAGCGGATTGGTAAAGGTATCAGACATCGCCTGGCTGACCGATTTGAAGCCCGGAAGCAGCGAAATGATACCGCCGAATCCGTACTCGGACGCCGTGTTCAGCGTAGCCAGCATCGCGCCGCCGATCGATACGTTAATACCTGCATTGAAATTTTCCTTGATGCGGTTGAACGAGAACAGCAGCACAGTCAGAATGCCCAATACAAGCGCGCCCTCTACCGCCCAGATCGCCGTTTCTTTTGTTACATCGACCGGATTGACCCTGGCAATATTAATGGCTTCAAAGTCGAACTGCTTCCCATAGAACTGCGGAATCAAATTTGTAAAGACTTTGTTGAATACCCCGACAACAATGAGAGGAAGAATGGCAATAAAGGCATTCGGCAGCTTTTCTTCTCCCAGCGGCTCCGGCTCGTTTTTGTGTCCGGTGCCGTATCCCTCGCCGGCAGCCTTTGCTTTTCTTCTTCTCCATTCTAAGTAAATCATACCAATAATGAAGACGAAAAGTCCACCGATAAAGCCAAGCCACGGGGCCGCCCACGTATCCGTTTTGAAAAATGTCGTCGGAATGATGTTCTGAATCTGCGGCGTTCCCGGAAACGCATCCATGGTAAACGTAAACGCTCCGAGCGCAATCGTTCCCGGAATCAACCGCTTCGGAATGTCAGCTGCTTTAAACAGCTCCGCCGCGAACGGATAAACTGCAAACGCTACCACAAACAGCGAAACTCCGCCGTATGTGAGTATAGCGCCGACCAGCACAATCGCCAGCATCGCACGGCTCGGACCGATAAGCTTGATCACCGCACCGGTAATCGACTTGGCAAAGCCGGACATCTCAATGACTTTACCGAAAATGGCACCCAAAAGAAATACCGGAAAATAACTTTTAATAAAGCCAACCATCTTATCCATAAATACACCTGAGAAAAACGGCAGCACATATCCCGGATCCGTCAATAGCACCGCAAACAGCGCAGCAATGGGAGCAAATAAAATGACGCTGAAGCCGCGGTACGCAACAAACATAAGGAAAAATAGTGCCAATAAAATGACGATAACTTCCATCTAACTTCCTCCTTTTTTCTAAAACAAGAGGTTAAAACGTTTTCATATTGTGCTTCGAGTTTTCTCTTTATTTTATTACCACTCCTCCACTCTCTGCCGCATTCCCCATCCACATTCTAAACAAAAGCAAAATCTATGCCAAAATAACCTCTTTTTTTGACGATTCATTTACACATCTGATAAAAACTGATGTTTCTTTGTTTCTATGGCCTGAAGAAAAAATAAATCAAGAGCCATCCTTTTAAAAAAACCTTATTTTTTCCAAAATATTGGACTTTAATTCCAAAATATTGGACGAAAAGAATGATTCTCTTCGTCCAATATGTAACGCTTATTTATTCTGTAATTTGATATTTAAAAATTTTGGCGTATAAGCTGGACTTGCTAATGCCGAGACGCTCCGCCGCCCGCAATTTGTTGCCGTCACATTCCCGGATCGCCCGTCGAATCGCCGATGCTTCCGCTTGCTCTACCGCCTGTTTTAATGTACCTGCTCCATTATCGTTCTCCCTAACAGTCACTTCGCTTCCAATGACAGCAGGAAGGTCCTGTTTTGTAATCACAGGGCCGTTCTTGACGTACAATGTACGCTCCAGCACGTTCCGCAGTTCGCGAATATTTCCCGGCCACGAATAGGCAAGCAGCACATCCACAGCTTCCCGTTCGATACCTTCAACCGGAATTCCCGTCTCTTTTTCAAGCTTCTCCAAAAAGTGTTCGATAAGAAGAGGAATATCGCTTTTTCGCTCACGCAACGACGGAATATCCAGCATAACCACATTCAACCGGTAGTACAAATCATGGCGGAACTTTCCCTGCTCGACCAATGACAGCAAATCCTTGTTTGTCGCTGCGATAATCCGTACATCTACCGACTCCGGCTTATCCGCTCCGATCGGCTCAATTTCCTTTTCCTGCAGGACACGCAGCAATTTAACCTGCATCATCAGCGGCATTTCGCTAATCTCATCAAGAAAGATGGTACCGCCGTTTGCAAGCGAAAACTTGCCTTTCTTCCCGGACTTCTTGGCTCCGGTAAACGCTCCTTCCTTGTAGCCAAACAGCTCCGATTCCAGGAGCGCATCAGGAATGGCCGCACAGTTTACTTTAATGAGCGGACCTGCCCCCCGGTAGCTCTCACGATGAATCGCGTGCGCGAACAACTCTTTCCCCGTCCCGCTCTCACCTTTCAGCAAAATGGTTGTATCGCTTTTTGCAACCCGTTGTCCCAGGCGCTTTACCTTCTCCAGCTCTTCACTTGACCCCAGGATCGTATCGAATGAATACTTAGCCTGCAGTCGCTTATCCAGCTCATCTTTATAATAATTCAGCTCTTTACGCAGGTTTTCCATCTTCGTGGAAAGAGCAAACAAATCATCCACCTGCTGAAACATGACGGTTCCGACGACAGCGGCTACTTTTCCCTGGTTAAATACCGGAATCCGACTTGCAATCATCTCCCGCCCGTTAATCTTTTGCATCTGGGCAATTTCCGGTTTTCCTGTTTGTCCGACAATGTGCATGCGCGTATTTTCAATCACTTCGGTTACATGCTTGCCGATGATTTCGCTCAGCTTCTTGCCTAGAAAATCCGCGTAAATCTCATTTGCCATTAAAATATATCCTTTCGGATCGACAATAAGTACGCCTTCATAAGCATGATCGATAATCGTCTGCAGCATGTCTTTTTCCTCTTTTACTTTCTGCGCTTTACCCGCCAAATCAACCAGCAGACGGTGAACCCATCCGTTTCGCCGGATAATCATGATGCATCCCCCCCTTATTCCGCTACATATCAATGCGGCTTTCTATAGCATAGACGCACCGCGCACATCCGCCTCTTCGATCCGCATTAGCTCTTCTAGCGTAAAGGATGTGCGACCGGTATCCATCAACCGTCTGGCCTGCCGCTGTCCGGCTGCTTCGATGAGTGATCGTGCCAGCCGGGCGTTGCCATTCTCTGCCCTGTTTTTTTCCGTAAAATAACCGCGGAGTTGATTCAAGGCCGAAAGAGACAGCTGATACCCCATATCAGCAGCATATCTTTTGGCTACTTCTACAAGCTCTTCCGCCGAATAATCGGGAAAATGGAAATATTTTTTAAATCGAGAACGCAGGCCGGGATTCATATCGAGCAGTTCTTCCATCAGCCTCGGATACCCGGCCAGAATAACGGCAAGATTCTCTTGGTGCTTCGTCATCTCTTCAACAAGCGTATCGATTGCCTCCACACTATAATCATTCGGCCCTGAGGGAATGAGGGCGTGCGCTTCGTCAATGAACAGCACACCGCCAAGCGCTTCCGCAATTTTGCGCCTCGTCTTGGCCGCCGTCTGTCCGACATACTCTGCCACCAAATCCGCCCGTCCGACGGTGACCAGATGACCGCGCTTTAGCACGCCTGCTTCCTTCAATATGGCAGCATACAATTCTCCCATCGTTGTTTTTCCGGTTCCCGGATTGCCTGAGAATACGGCGTGTACCTCGACTGGCATAACCGGCAATCCGCTCTCTTTTCTCTTTTGCTGAATAGATAAAAACGCAAACAGTGTAGAAATCTCATCTTTTATGGCTTTCAATCCAACCAGTTCATGCAAGCGCTCTACAGCAGGCTTTACCTGCACCTGAGGAAGGGCGAAGTCTTCCGCATACAAAATCGCGTACTCATCAGACGGCATCTCTTCCAGGCGTTCAAGTTTCCTTCCCTTTGCCGTAATCGCATCAAGAATGATATTTTTCACAGTTCGGGCATTGCCGAAGGTCATGTCCACCCGCTCCGCCTCGATACGCTCTCTCAGTGCGACAAGCGCGCTTTCCGTCAGCACAAACTCATTATTGCGCGCTACCAGTTGCCCGATTTCCACCAGTTCATCCATCGTGAAATCCGGCAGGATAAAATGTCCGTTCTCCGGAAATCGGCTTCTCAGACCCGGATTGGCCAGCAGGAAATTGCGCATCTCTTCCGGATAACCGGCCAGCACAACGGCAAACGTCCCCGCATACTCACCGCCGGTCATCGCCGCAACCAGCGTGTCGATCGCTACCTGACCGAAGTCATTTTCTGCGCTTCCTGCCCGCTTTAAACTATACGCTTCATCAATGAACAGTACACCGCCTACCGCACGCTGTACAGCTTCCATCACCTTCTGCTCCGTATGCCCCACGTAGGATCCCACCAGATGAGAACGATCCACTTCAACAACAGAAGGTCTCTCGAGCAGGCCAAGCTCATGATAAATTTCAGCCAACAGGCGGGCGATCGTCGTTTTCCCGGTGCCCGGATTCCCCATTAAGACTGCATGCAGGCCTACACGATCGCGCATGGTAAACCCCTGTTCATTTCTTCGGGTTATATACAGAAGAAAATAGTATAAATCACGAATCCGTTTTTTTATTTCCTCCATGCCAATAAGCTCATCCAGCCTCTCCAGCGCGGAGGTCGCCTCCTGACTCTCCCGTCGATAGGGAGCAAACAAGCGGTTCCAGCGCTCGATATATTGATTAAGCGCCTCCACCGATTCATTTAGCTGCCGCAGTATCTCTTCCGGAGCATACAATCCGTTAATCGATCGGCTATAAGCAATCGCACGCTCATCCACCTCCCGCACGATCCCCGGCATTTCCCCCAGAAGCGAGGTGGCCTGCTCCCAGACATCATGCTGTGTCCCCAGATTTATTTGAGTCCTTCTTCCTTCTTCTACCAGGCGTTCAGCTCGGCCCCTTATCTCCCCGGTTATTTTCTGCATTTCCTGCTGCAGTTCAATCGTTTTCTGCTTCTTGTATTCGGCCGGATCTACCTGGCGAGGCAAAGAAAATGAAACATCGCCGAATAGGGAAGCGAGAGCAGACAGCACAGTAAGTCTGAGATATTTCCAGGCTGCTCGTTGCGTAGGATCAAGTTCTACAGCACGCGTGAGCCATTCCGCGGCCCGCTGTTCTTGACTTTCCCATGTCACAATACCAAGACAGGTATATAGCAGAGCCTCCCAGGGAGTAAGCCGTTCGGTTTCAATATGCTGCTTCCAATGAGCAAGCTGCGCATATAGTTCAGCAGCACGGGCTCCGCATCTTCGCGGATGCTTCTCCACCTCTTCGGATAACCTGTGAATGGCTTCCGTCCATTCATCAAATTGCAGCGTTCGATTCATGAGGCACCTCTTTCTTTATTCTAACGAAGGATTGTAAAATTCAAAGCCGTATTCCCCTAAGTATTTATTATAAGAAAGTGTTCCTCCATCGAAATACCAGGCGTCGCTTCCGCGAATCCAAAAACAGATTCCTTCCACTTCAAATAACACGTCATCCGTACCGATTTCATCCTGTGAACTTTTTTCTACAGCATAAAAAAGGCCGCCTGTACCAGGACCACCCGTCCGCACATAGAATCGGTAGCATTCTCCTTCCCGGAAATCGGCATATTTCTTATAAGCCTGCACTGCTTCAGGCATAATGGTAAAATTCACAGTCGCACCTCCAGCATCCTGCAATGGTAATAAATGTAGAAAAAACCGTCCCCAATGCATGGAACGGTTTTCTATATAAATCAATATAACGGCCATAAGAAGTGCTGTAAGCCAGGTTTTGTCCTTCCCGTACTCTTCGCGGCAGCCAGCCTGGTACACGGAAGTGACAGTCATCTATCTACGAGAGCATCCTCTCGTCTATCCTCCAGTTCAATTCCCTTCAGATAGTGCCCCTACCAAAATTTGGGTTGCTCGCTTGCGGGGTTTACCTCGTTCCACCTCTGCCGTTTCCGACAGAGCTTCGTCACTGTGGCACTTTCAGGCTATTCTCGACATATCCCAAAGGGACTTAGCCGATTTCACCGCCGTCAGCCGTTGAAACGACTGCCCTACCTTGCGGCAGGCACAAACACTCCGGGCATCGCAGCCCGGGCGAGCCTGGACTTTCCTCTATTCATGTAACATGAACAGCGACTGTCCACACTTCTTATGTTATAAAATTATACACATAGTTATGCGTTCATAATCAATTATGATGGTGCGGACGAAGGGACTTGAACCCCCACGGTATTGCTACCACTAGAACCTGAATCTAGCGCGTCTGCCGATTCCGCCAC
>NZ_DFMZ01000029.1:0-38335 GCF_002375825.1 Aneurinibacillus sp. UBA3580 | reverse complement strand
TCAGCAGGAAGCTCTTTCCGCTTTCGGAGAGGCCGTTGACGTGCGCTGGTATGAAAGTATCAAGGAGGCTAAAGCCGAATGGGGAGAACTGCATGGTGTATTTTTTTCCAATGAGCTTCCGGACGCATTTCCCGTTCACTTGATTGAATATCGTGACGGAAGCTGGCATGAAGTCTATGTGACAGAAGAAGAGGAGGAAGAGGAAGGACGCTTGTTTTCCGAGCGGCTTGGTCCACTCTCAACCCCGATGCTTGCCGATTATATCAAAGACGAGTGCATTCCTCCGTTGGAAGGCTACCGCACCGAGGTAAACCTGGAGAGTCTTCGTTGGATGGAAGACGTAGCAGGATGGCTAACCAGGGGCTATATACTAACCGTTGATTATGGATATGAGCGCGGTGTCCTGTATGCGCCCTCGCGAAAGAACGGAACCCTGCTGTGTTACCGTTCGCATACAATAAGCGAAGATCCGTATAAAGCCCCCGGTGAAAGTGACATAACGTCTCACGTGAATTTTTCGGCGCTTATCGATAAAGGTGAAGTATGCGGGCTTAAGACGCTGGGGTTTTATACACAACAGCAATTTCTGATGCAGGCGGGGATAGTGGCGCGTTTGCAGTCGCATACGGGAGGCGATCCGTTCCGCAATGAAGCTGCGAAGCGAAATCGTGCCATCCGACAGCTTATTATGCCGGAAGGGATGGGACATGCGTTTCGTGTGCTTATCCAGGCAAAGGGAGTAGAGAGTACGCTAACCTGCTGTACACCCTGGTCATTGCAGATGTAGAGAACACAGAAGGAAAAGCAATGGATGCTAAATAAAAAAACGGAGGGGACGAAATTCCGCTCCGTTTTCGCATGTATTATAGGAATGAGGACAGCGTGTTTACTACAGCACTTGCATGCTCTCCGTCAAGGTTCTTCGGATAATCACCGAAGAAAGCGTAGAACATAAAGCCGGTAAACGCTAACAGCAGGTAAGTCATAAAAATTGTCATGTATGTTCTTTCCGAAAGTTCAACAAAGCTCAAAGCCAGGAACATGCCCGTTTGAGCAAAGAATAACAGTGCCATTGCTTGCAGTCCACCCCATAACCCCATTAGCGCAATGACCAGGCAAAAAAATGCCAGTACACGATACATGCGTGCCATCTCTAATTTCCCTCCTTTTGCTGCTGTTCTAGATAAAACTGTAAATCATTCTTATTATAATCCAGTCATTAAAGCCTGTAAATGTAAAGGTTTGTCCATTGTATGACACATCAGGAAAGGCGTAACATTGTATAGTCGCAGGACTTACAACCTGCCAGCATAGAATTTTCTTCAATTAGGGAAATATTCTCGCCGAAGTATGTTTCGAAAATGCCAAGCAGCAGCGCATGATGCATCCGGCAGATGCTTTCCGGATTTTTCACGGCTGTTTCTTTGAATGTGCAGTTATACACGCGGAAACGGAGATGTTGTTCATCAATGAGTTCGATTTCCGGATTGAGTCCTTGAGCCAACACCAGGCGATGGATCGAAGCAATTTTTTCTTCTGTCTTCATTCCGGTAAAACCGACACGCTCTTTCTCGATTGCCTGTCTTGCAGCTTCATGGCCGAATTTACGCCCCATTTCATACAACGCTTTCTGTCCCGCCTCACCTAAAGAAAGAAGCGTTTCAATAGCGATATTAGCCAAAAGCTGGTAGTCACGCGGCGGGAACTGCAGGCTGATAACCTCATCAGACAAAGAGTACAAACGGCTAGGACGTCCGCCTTTTCCGGTTTTTTCTGAGGTGGAATTCAACAGGTTTACGTCCTCAAGTTTTGTTAAGTGCAGGCGCGCGACGTTTGGATGAATATCGAATTGTTCGGCAATTTCTTGCACGGTGACGGCACGATGACTGGACACAATGTATTGATAAATGGAAAAACGAGTAGGGTCAGCAAGAACGCTGGTTAATTTTAAGGTTTCATTTTCCATCGGGAGTCCCCCTTTTTATTTCTTATATCTGGGGTTAATTATAGTACAAATAAAAGAAAGGGTAAATGAAACTTTTGTAAACACTATTGACATAGAAATAAATGCAATAATATAATTAAGTTAATTAAAAGGTAGGAATTCCTATTCTTTATTCACTTTACATTTTTTATAAGCTATACATTTGTCATAGATAAATAACATTTGAATAGTTGACAAGGAGATGACCGGGGATGAGTGAGCACCATTTAACATTCTATACTTATCCAAGCTGTACCTCTTGCCGCAAAGCGAAAGCATTCCTGAAAGAAAAAGGAATCGAGTATGATGAGCGTCATCTGTTTAAAAATCCTCCTTCATCTGAAGAATTGTTAGAAATTATCAAAATGACTAACAATGGAATTGATGACATTTTATCAACGCGCAGCCGCAAGTTTAAAGAATTGGACAAAGATATCGAAGACATGACTGTTTCCGAGCTCTTGGAGATGGTGAGTGAGGAGCCGCGACTGCTTCGTCGGCCGATTATTTTTGACGGAGAAAACTTGATTATCGGCTATAACCGCACCGCCATGCAGGATTTGCTGGCATAGCGCCGTATATTGTTTTGCTAAGAATAAGGACGACGGGCATTCCCGTCGGCTTTTTGTGTACGTATAGGAAAGTATATGTTGATTTACAGTTCTAAAGCGACATATACTTTCCCTCTATTTTGTGTATACGGGGGAGCAATTCCGATCTTTGCAATATAAAAAGGTTCTATCTTTCATTACATAAGTATGGTATAATAACTTACATAATATTGAATATGTTTGTTTTTGGAGGAGTCTGTCACCAGAGGCTTATCTATGTCTAAAAGGAGCCTGTGGTCACAGGCTCCTTTTTCTATTTTGTAACGGTTTTTTAGACAAAATATCATTATATAAAGAAGAAAGGCGGAGAAAATATGCTTATTTTTCAGTTAGCTATCATCTTACTTGCTTCTAAAATAGCGGGGGACATTAGCGTACGTTTAGGTCAGCCAGCTGTATTAGGGAAGCTGCTTATCGGGATTGTTTTAGGACCAGCGGTCTTAGGAGTGATAACGGATACAGAGATTTTAGGTGAGCTAAGCCAAATTGGTGTCATTCTTCTTATGTTTATTGCCGGTCTCGAAACCGACGTAGATGATTTTAAGCGAACAGGCAAGGCCTCTACTTATGTTGGGGTCGTAGGCATTATTGTCCCTTTAGCAGCAGGCTATCTTGCCGGTATGATTTTAGGTCTTGCCCCCCTGCATTCACTCTTCCTTGGCCTGTTGCTGTCAGCTACAAGCGTAAGCATCTCGGTTCAAGCGTTAAAAGAGATGGGAAAGCTCAATTCTAGAGAAGGAACAACCATTCTGGGAGCTGCGGTAATTGATGATCTTCTTGTCATCATTGCGCTGGCTTTCCTTATGAGTTTAGCCGGTGGTGATGTACATCTTGGAGCGGTTATTCTGAAGAAGGTAGTTTTCTTTGCCGTTGTTATCTTGCTTAGCTGGAAATTGGTCCCGTGGATACTGAAACAATTTGCTCCGCTTCGCGTTACGGAATCGGTCATATCTGCAGGGTTAATTATCTGTTTTCTTTTTGCTTATCTGGCAGAGTATGCAGGAGTTGCGGCGATTATTGGCGCTTACATCGCGGGGATTACCATTGGTTTTACTGACTATAGAGACGAGGTTTCCGAAAAGATAGAAACCATAAGCTATGCCGTTTTTGTGCCTGTATTTTTCACCTCCATTGGTGTTGCTGTAGAATTTAGCGGGATTGGAAACCAGTTGGGATTAATTCTAGGTTTTAGCATAGTAGCTATTGTAACGAAATTGGTTGGCGGGGCCTTTGGTGCGATGGCGGCTGGATTCAACTGGCGAAACTCGCTGGGGATTGGCTCAGCCATGGTATCCCGTGGCGAAGTGGCTTTAATTATTGCAGGAATTGGCCTTGAGACAAGTATGCTTGATAAAGAGCTATTTTCAGTGCTTGTAGTGGTGGTTTTGGTTACGACAATTGTGACGCCTCCCATGATGAAATGGTTCTTTACGGATAAAGGCGCCGAAAAAGTGGGTGTTAAAAAGGAAACGTAAATCAAATCATTTACAAAAGAGAGCGGTCCATGTACATGCTTTTAGTTGGGAGGGTGAACAACTGTGATATAATTACACCAGTGAAATGAACGGAGGAGATTATGCTTGCCAGACTCTAATTTAGTATTGCTTGTTGACGGAATGTCTTTATTGTTCCGCGCTTATTACGCGACTTCTTATAATGGATATATTATGAAAACTAGCTCAGGCGTACCAACAAATGCTATTTATGGTTTTGTGAAGTATTTTTGGGATGCCGTTCAGACATTTAAGCCTAGTCATGTAGTTTGCTGCTGGGATATGGGAAGTAAAACGTTTCGGAGCGATTTATACGTTTCCTATAAGGCGAATCGATCAGAACCGCCAAATGAATTGCTTCCGCAGTTCGATTTAGTCAAAGATGTAGTAAGTAGCTTTGGGGTTCCTAATGTTGGTGTAAAGGGATACGAAGCGGATGATTGTATCGGCACTTTATCTCGTTGCTATGGCAGTAAAGCAGATGTTAGAATTTTAACGAGCGATCGGGACAGTTTACAACTAATAAATGATCGTGTTCATGCGGTAATCATGAAAAAAGGGTTGTCTAACTATACTGTTTATACTCCTGAATTGCTAATGAGTGAAATGGGAATCACTCCTGAACAGGTTATTGATTTAAAAGCTTTAATGGGTGATTCGAGCGATTGTTATCCAGGGGTAAGGGGGATTGGAGAAAAGACCGCTTTAAAGTTGTTGAAAGAACATCAAACAATCGAAGGGATTCTAGAGAATATATCTTCCCTTTCCGCTGGACTTCGAAAAAAAATTGAAACAGATATAGACATGCTTCACCTTTCCAGGCAGTTGGCCAGAATTAAAACAGATGTTCCAATTACGTGCTCACTTAACGAGTGTGGCTGGAAAGTCGATTATGATAAGGTAAAAGAGCAATTTGAAGCATTGGAGTTCAAGGGTCTTACGAAATTAATTTTAACTTGAAAATACGTTGCTGAATTTGAGATTCACCGCCTGCTAAATAGGCTGGCTGAGTATACTATGTAAACCAAGTGAATGAGGGGAGAGAGAAGATGAGCACAGTTTTAATAGAAAAGCAGGACGGGATCGCTCTCGTAACATTGAACCGCCCGGAAGTCCGAAATGCGATTAGTTTTGAAATGGTAGAAGAGCTGGACGCATGTCTGGATGATTTATCCGCTGATAACGAAGTAAAAGTAGTTATTTTTACAGGTGCCGGAGATAAAGCATTCGTGTCGGGAGGAGATCTCGACCAGTTCCTATCAGTACGCACGAAGGACAAGTCTTATCCGATGCTTATGCGGGTGGCTCGTCTGCTTAGCAAGATTGAGCGGTATCCGAAGCCAACGATCGCCATGATGAACGGGGCGGCCATCGGTGGCGGCTGTGAATTCGCCACCGCCTGCCGTTTCCGTATGGCGAGTGACAGAGCGAAGATGGGATTCGTACAAATCGGCATGCACATTATTACCGGGTGGGGAAGCGGCACTCGACTTATGGAGAAAATCGGCACAAACAACGCGCTTACGCTGTTGTTGACGGGAGAGTTGTTCGACGCTGCATACGGTAAAGAGATTGGATTTATTGATCGTGTGTTTCCGCATGAGACACTGCGCGAAGAGGTGTTTGCCTTCGCTGCAAAAATTGCCGATAAACCGCTTGCAGGCATCGAAGCATACATGAAAGTCGCCAAAATGGTTGATTCCGGCCTGGCGCGCGACGTATGCATCGAAGAAGAGATTGATCTCTGCTCCTCGCTTTGGGGATCAGACGCTCATTATGGCGTAGTTCAGAAATTTTTGCAAAAAAAATAAAAGAAACCGAAAATCCCTGCGTTTAAAACTTTCAATGGCTGGACATACTATTTTACTAGAAAATCAGTCTATGAAATCTAGCAAGTGCATAAAAATAGTGATAACAAGGCAAATTGCAAAGTAAACGGAGGGATTCATATATGACGGCAACACGACAGGATGCATGGACACCGGATGATGATTTGTTGCTGGCTGAAGTGACACTGCGCCATATCCGCGAAGGAAGTACACAACTGTGCGCATTCGAAGAAGTAGGCGAGCGGCTCAGCAGGACGGCAGCGGCGTGCGGGTTCCGCTGGAACAGCACCGTGCGCAAACGCTATGAGGACGCGATTCAAATCGCCAAGGCTCACCGTCAGGAGCGGAAGAAAGCGAAGCGGAAGCTCAAAAGCGTAGCTTCTCTTTCCCTGGTAGAAGAGGCAAGTCTAGTAGAAGAGAATAACCAGACTAATGGAAAAGAAACGGTGGCTTTGCGGCATCAGGAGATGCAGGAAGAGCTTTCGTTCGATGTGGTCATTCGCTTCTTGCGCGGTCAGAAGGATGTATTCAAGCGTATGAAGCAGTTGGAAAAAGAAGCTGAGGATAGCCGCAGAGAGCTGGAAGAATTGCGCGCCGAGAATGAGAGTCTGAAAGAAGAGTTGTCTTTAATGAAGTCGAACTATCAAGTTGTCAATGACGATTACAAAGCGCTGATTCAAATTATGGACCGTGCGCGGAAAATGGCGTTTCTCGGCAGCGAAGAAGACGTGGATGTCAAGCAGCGTTTTAAGATGGATGCCAACGGTAACCTCGAGCGTGTCGATTACCGGTAGAGTAAAAAAGAGGGACAGATCAGGGCAGGGCATAGGCTTTGCTCTTCTGTCTCTCTTTTTTTATACTGCACAATTAAAAAAATTTCGAAAGTAAAAAGGTATTTTTGAGCGTTTGTAGAAACTAATAAGATATAGCAACCTATTTTTACATATTGTGCATGAAAGGGTGAGCGAATGGAAATTAGAACGGTCCTCATTGCGAATCGGGGCGAAATTGCCCGTCGAATCATACGAACGTGCAAAGCAAAAGGAATTCGTACGATTGCGGTTTATTCCGAGGCCGATGCCACCATGCCTTTTGTGCGTGAAGCGGATACAGCGGTTTTAATTGGTCCGCCGCCGGTGGCGCAGAGCTATTTGAATATGGAAACGATTTTACAGGCCGCCAAAGAACATGGTGCCGATGCCATCCACCCGGGCTACGGCCTGCTGTCCGAGAATGGACGCTTTGCAAGACGGTGCGCGGAAGAAGGGATGATATTCATAGGTCCACGTCCGGAAGTGATGGAAGATATGGGCGCCAAAATTCGTGCACGCAGCAAGATGATAGAAGCAGGTGTGCCGGTCGTTCCAGGCTATAACGGCAACATTTTAGATGCAGAAGAAGCGTGCCGCGTCGCAGCAGAAATCGGGTATCCGGTCATGCTGAAAGCCAGCGCAGGCGGCGGTGGTATCGGGATGCAGATTTGCCGCGATGACGAAGAGGTTAGAAAAGCATTTCAATCTGCCAAAGGACGTGCGAAAGCATACTTCGGTAACGATGATATGTTTATTGAGAAATATATTGACAATCCGCATCATATTGAGGTCCAAATTGCCGGCGATGAGCATGGCCGTATCGTGCATTTGTTCGAACGTGAATGTTCGATTCAGCGTCGCCATCAGAAAGTAATCGAAGAAAGCCCTTCTCCTTTCCTCGACGAGACGACACGGGGTCTGATTTGTGACGCTGCTGTACGGGCGGCGCAAGCCGTTGAATATACAGGGGTTGGCACCGTCGAATTTATTATGGACGGGAATAAAGAATTTTTCTTCCTGGAGATGAATACACGCCTGCAGGTAGAGCACCCGGTCACCGAAGCGGTAACGGGGCTTGATTTGGTAGAGCTGCAGCTTACAATCGCTGAAGGGAAAGCGCTACCATTTACACAGGAAGACATAACACAGCAGGGGCATGCGATGGAGCTTCGCATCTATGCCGAAGATCCGGTTACATTCATGCCGTCTCCCGGTACGATTTCCCGCTATGAGCAGCCGGAAGGTGAAGGGATTCGCATCGATGACGCAGTCGAGTCCGGCTCGGTGATTACACCGTTCTATGACCCGATGATCGGCAAGCTCATTGTCAGCGGCAACACGCGGGCGGAAGTGATTGCACGGGCTGAGGACGCGCTTGCTCAATATGCGATCGAAGGCATTAAAACAAACATCTCAATGCTTAGCGAGGTGCTCGGTGATGAGGAATTTGCCGCTGGTATATATACGACGCAATTCGTCCAGCAAATGAAAAGAATGAACAACAAATAGGGGGAAGAGAGCGTATGAAACAAATTGTAGCAAATATGGCAGGTACAGTAATCAATATATTGGTGAATGAAGGAGACGAAGTGCAGGCAGGCGCTGACGTCGTTATGCTCGAATCCATGAAAATGGAAGTGCCGGTAGCGGCGGAAGTGTCCGGAAAAGTAACCGCCATTAAAGTAAATATCAGTGATTTTGTCAATGAGGGAGATATATTGATCGAGCTTGAAGGATAAGGAGGTAGCATGATGGATAACCGGGTTACGCTCTTTGAAGTCGGCCCGCGCGACGGGTTGCAGAACGAAAAAGACAGCGTTCCTACTTCTGTCAAGGTTGAACTGATTGAGCGATTAGTCAGTGCAGGGATCCGTCATATCGAGGCGACTTCCTTTGTTAATCCGAAGTGGATTCCACAGCTGGCCGATGCGGTTGATGTGCTGAATCAACTGCATCGGGAAGATGATGTCGTCTACAGTGCGCTTGTGCCCAATCTTAAGGGATTGGAACGAGCCAGACAGACTGGAATACGGGAAATTGCCGTGTTCATGTCGGCCAGTGAATCGCACAACAAAAGCAACATCAATAAAACAATTGAAGAAACGTACCCGGTCCTGCAGGAAGTGGTTGAGGCAGCCATAGCGGAAGGGATGCGTGTGCGCGGCTATGTGTCCACTGCATTCGGGTGTCCGTACGAAGGAGAAGTGTCTCTTTCGGCAGTGGCTCGTGTAACGGAGAAGCTGCTGCGCATGGGCGTCTATGAAGTCTCCATCGGAGACACGATCGGCGTGGGTACGCCAGGCCAGGTGAAGGAGCGATTTATTTCCCTTATCGAACAATTTGGTGCAGCGCGGCTCGCCGGTCATTTCCACGATACGCGCGGCACGGGACTTGTGAACGTCTATGCAGCGCTTGAAGCGGGCATTCGCACGTTTGACAGCTCGATTGCAGGGCTTGGCGGCTGCCCGTATGCTCCGGGCGCATCCGGCAACATCTCGACGGAGGACCTGGTGTATATGCTTCATGGTATGGGGATAGAGACGGGCGTGCAACTGGAGAAGCTGGTGGAGACAGGCGCGTTTATGGAACGTGTGCTGAACCGCACACTGCCTTCACGGGTACTGCAGGCAATGAAAAAAACAGGCAAGGAAGGGGAATGCGGCAATGAGCAATACACAGCAGGCAAGTAAAGCGCTTACAGATACGCTTCGTGAACGAGTTGAGCAGATACAGGCCGGCGGCGCCGAGAAATACCATCTCAAAAACAAAGAACAGAATAAGCTTTTTGTACGTGATCGACTGAAGCTGTTATTTGATGATGAATTTCAACTTGAGGATGGCCTGTTTGCCAATTTCATGGCTGGCGATTTGCCTGCAGATGGCGTGGTCACTGCTATTGGCAAAGTAAATGGTCAGACAGTGTGCGTCATGGCAAACGACTCCACTGTCAAAGCCGGGTCTTGGGGCGCACGTACGGTTGAGAAGATTATCCGCATTCAAGAAACGGCTGAAAAGCTGCGTGTGCCGATGATTTATCTCGTTGATTCAGCAGGGGCGCGCATTACGGACCAGATTCAAATGTTTCCGGGCCGTCGTGGTGCCGGCCGCATTTTCTACAATCAGGTGAAGATGTCCGGTATGGTGCCACAGGTATGCGTATTGTTCGGACCTTCTGCGGCCGGCGGCGCATACATCCCGGCATTCTGCGACATTGTTATTATGGTGGATGGCAATGCCAGCATGTATCTGGGCTCGCCACGCATGGCCGAGATGGTCATCGGAGAGAAGGTTACGCTTGAAGAAATGGGAGGTGCCCGCATGCACTGCTCTGTTAGCGGTTGCGGCGACGTATTGGCCGCTTCTGAGCAGGAAGCGATTGAATCCGCACGTCAGTACCTTTCTTATTTTCCGGCTAACTTCCAGGAGAAACCGCCGGTACGCAAGGCGAAAGCGCCGAAGGCAGGCGTGCGCAGCGTAGAAGAGATTGTCCCGACCAACCAAAACGCGCCGTTCAACATGCATGAGTTGATTGAGGCCATTGTAGACGAAGGCTCTTTCTATGAGATGAAAAAGTTATTCGCAGCGGAATTGGTAACCGGATTCGCGCGTATGGACGGTAAGCCTGTCGGCATCCTTGCAAACCAGCCGCGCGTGAAAGGCGGCGTACTCTTTGTCGATTCGGCAGATAAAGCAGCGCGTTTCATCAACCTGTGTGATGCCTATAGCATTCCATTACTGTTCCTTGCTGATGTCCCTGGTTTTATGATTGGTACGAAAGTAGAGCGTGCAGGTATTATTCGCCACGGCGCCAAGATGATTTCGGCGATGTCGGAAGCGTCTGTACCAAAGATTTCTGTGATTGTGCGCAAGGCATACGGTGCAGGTCTGTACGCAATGGCAGGTCCTGCGTTCGAGCCAGATTGCTGCCTGGCACTCCCGACAGCACAGATTGCGGTAATGGGTCCTGAAGCAGCCGTGAATGCGGTGTACAGTAACAAGATTAACGCAATCGAAGACCCGCAGGAACGCCAAAAGTTCGTTATGGAAAAACGAAAGGAATACCAGGAAGACATCGATATCTATCGCCTCGCTTCCGAGCTTATTATCGATGGAATTGTAGAAGGAAACCAACTTCGCAAAGAGCTGATTGGCCGTCTTGAAGTTTATAGCAGCAAACAACTGACCTTCTCGCATCGCAAGCATCCGGTCTATCCAGTATAAGCCCTTGGTGATGGCGAGTCGGCTACACACCGCTCCTCGATTGGCGTTTTCGAATGTATGCGGATGTGTTATGATGGAACATATTGATAGCGATTGAGGAGCAAGAACATGAGTCATTCCTTTCAACAGCGTATTCTAACGGCTGCGCACAAGATTTTCATCGAAAAAGGGTACCGGCAGGCCGATATGCGCTCTATCGCCAAAGAAGCGGGCATTGCCGTCGGTACTATTTATAACTATTATCCGAATAAAGCGGTGCTGTATCAGGCGATACTGGTCCAGCAATCGGACGAACTCGACCACCGGATTTTCCAGATTACGCGGGATGAGGAACAGACGTCCATAGAGAAGCTACAATCGATTACCGAGCTTTTGCTCGCATTCGCTGCCAGTCATTCCAGCTTCTGGCGCGAAATTGTTGAAGATCCGCAGCGGAACGCAGAAATGCGGGATGAAGGCCACAAGGCACAGATGTAGGCCCACGAGCAGCTTAAAAAGCACTTGCTCAGTGTATTTGCCGAGTTTACCGCACAATCTGCATGGACGGAGCGTCATGTACTGACGTATATGGCAGCGGTAACGCATATTGGCTTCTTTTTTCCGGATCAGCAGGAAGAAAACCGGAGGTATGTAATGGGGCTTGTGCAGCACATGATTGACCAAGCAGCCTTTGAGGATAAGGCAGAGAAGCATATTCACGAGTGAAGGAGACAAGATAGATGGGAGGCTAACTTCTCATCTATCTTTTTTCTTTGAAAATCATGAGAAAAGAAGGAAGGGGAAGAGGAAAGAAGATCCGGAGAAGAAAAAGGCCTTCGCCTTTTTCTGCATTGAAATCACTGTCTCGTTCTCTTCTCTCTTTTCCTTCGTACTACGAGCGTTGCTCGATCACTTGTTCATTTTCACGGCAGGGCTTGTAGCTAGATAAGTGATGGTGATTTTGTGTTATACTTATTTTAAATAAGCAAAGAAAGGATGAACCGTGTGCAACTGCAAAAGGTACGATTACTACCCGGCCAAGCGATTGTGCGTGATTACATACATAACTATGAGAAAGTGAAAGAGTTTTATTTATATAGACCATACGAGCAGGCCAGTATTGAGAAGCGTCTCAGTTGGCTTGCTGCGCATCCGGCATCGAACCGGCCGGAACTGGTAGACGGACTGCTTGCGTTTAACAGGGAAATCGGCAATCATGCGCATGCCTTACAGAACATCGAGAAGCTGCGCCAACCGGATGCGTATGTGACGGTGGCGGGCCAGCAGGCGGGTGTGCTCACCGGTCCGCTCTATACAATTCATAAGGCGATTACCATCATTCGGCTTGCGGAAGAGCAGGAAGCAAAGCGGGGCAAGCCGGTCGTTCCGGTATTCTGGATTGCAGGCGAAGACCATGACTATGAAGAGGTCAACCATACGTATGTACAAACGCGCGCGTCTGAAGTGAAGAAAGTAAAGCTTGGGACAGAGCACGCAGGACGGACGTCCATCTCACATTTGCCGGTAGCTCCGGATGAAATACGTACCTTTATTGACGAGTATTTCGCCGAACAAATCGAGACCGAATTTTCCGGGGAAATAAAAGAAACATTGTACCGGTTTGCCGAAAGCTCCGATACGCTCACCGGTTTTTTCGCACGAACGATGGCGTGGCTGCTCGGCGAACAGGGACTTATCCTAATGGATGCGGCGCTTCCGTTTGTACGACGCTTAGAGAAGCCGGTGTTTGCGCAAATTATTGAGCGGAATGAAGAACTGAACGAAGCGGTATCTGTACAGGGGGAGAAACTCGAAGCGCTCGGCTATCATCGGCAGGTGGAGACGGATAGGTCAAACGCGCAATTTTTTCTGTATCGGGAAGGGGAGCGTGTCGGTGTAACACGGCTTGCGGACGGCACATTCCAAACGCGCGATGGAAGCGAGACCTATACCAAACAACAATTGCTTACCATGCTCGAAGAGAATCCAGAGCAATTCAGCGCCAATGTGGTGACGCGACCGTTGATGCAGGAATATTTGCTGCCGACACTTGCGTTCGTCGGCGGACCGGGGGAGATTGCCTACTGGGGACTGTATGCCGAGTCATTCCGACGCATGGGCTTTGAGATGCCGCCGCTTATTCCGCGGCTGTCGTTTAGCCTGTTCGAAGGCGCGGTGCAGAAAAACATGCGCAAGTATGAAGTGAGCACGAAAGAGGCGTTGACCGGCCTCGCGGAGAAACGTGAACAATTCCTTGCCGCTCAGGATACACTAAACTTCGAAGAGAAGTTTAATGATGTGCGGGAGAAAATTACGCGCCTGTATACTCCTCTTATTCGAGATGCGGCGGAAATCGAACGCGGACTGCAGAATCTCGGTGAAAAAAACCTGGAAAAAGTTCTCGAACAGGTTTCCTATTATGAAAACAAAATCCAGGCCGCCTTCGTTAAACAACATGAAGCGGCGCTGCGCCAATTCGATCGTATTGCAGTTTCACTGTTTCCATTGGACAAACCGCAGGAACGAGTTTACAATATATTTGGTTATCTTAACAAATACGGCATGGAATGGTTCAGAGCGTTTGCCTCGTATCCGTACGACGTTGTACCTGAACACTATGCGGTATTTATTGATTAAAGACGGGAGGCTGACATTTTGAATACAACAGAAAAAAGCATCGTGCGCGACATGAGTCTCGCGCCGAGCGGACATCTGAAAATTGACTGGGTTAAAGAACATATGCCCGTGTTAAACCGCATTCGTGAACAGTTTGAAAAAGAACAGCCGTTCAAAGGCTTAAAAGTAGCCATTTCGCTGCACCTGGAAGCAAAAACGGCATACCTGGCCAAAGTTGTGAAAGCCGGCGGAGCCGACGTTACGATTACAGGCAGCAACCCGCTATCCACACAGGACGATGTAGCCGCTGCTCTTGTAGAAGACGGCATCACAGTATTTGCGAAATACAATCCTGACCCTGCTGAATATAAAGAACACTTTATCAAAACGCTTGAAACAAAACCGGATTTAATCATTGACGACGGCGGCGACCTCGTTACGATTCTGCACTCCGAACGTCCGGACCTGCTTGAGCAGGTACGCGGAGGCTGCGAAGAAACGACGACAGGCGTTATCCGCAACCGTGCGTTAGAGAAGTCGGGCGAATTGAAATTCCCGATGATCGCGGTAAACGACGCGTACTGCAAGTATTTGTTCGACAATCGATATGGTACAGGCCAGTCCGTATGGGACGGCATCAACCGCACGACCAATCTGGTAGTTGCGGGCAAAACGGTCGTCGTTATCGGTTACGGCTGGTGCGGCCGTGGCGTGGCGCTGCGTGCAAAAGGTCTCGGCGCCAAAGTTATCGTTACTGAAATCGACGGCATCAAAGCGATCGAAGCATACATGGATGGTTTCGAAGTTATGCCGATGGCGGAGGCGGCGAAACACGGCGATTATTTTGTAACGGTAACCGGCAACCGTGACGTTATCCGCGGTGAACATATCGAGGTGATGAAAGACGGCGCGATCTTGTCCAACGCCGGTCATTTCGATGTCGAAATCAATAAGCCGGAACTTGAAGCGCTCTCTACATCCAAGCGCGTCGTACGCAAAGATATTGAGGAATACATCATGAAAGACGGCCGCAAAATTTATCTGCTGGCGGAAGGCCGTCTCGTCAACCTGGCGGCAGGCGACGGGCACCCGGCGGAAATCATGGATATGACGTTTGCGCTGCAGGCTGTGTCTCTTGCATATGTCAATGAGAGGTACAAAGAGATTGGGGCGCGCGTGCTTAACGTTCCGTATGAACTGGATGAGCAGGTGGCTCGTTTGAAGCTGGAAGCTTTGGGACTGGGCATAGATACTTTGACAGAAGAGCAGAAAGCGTATCTGGAAAGCTGGAAAGAAGAATAGGAAAAAACTCACAGTGTCGAATGGGGGTGTTCACCCATTCGACATTTTTTTTATGCAATTAGCGCTAATTCACCAAAACTTCCTAAGTTTTTATAGAAGGATTTCATTTTATAAGCTAGAATACGTATGTGGTATAAAGTGGGGCAAAGTGGAGGAAAAGGTAAACAGGTAGGTGAGAAGGCGTGTTCATGGGAGAGTTTGAGCATACGCTGGACGATAAAGGACGGCTGACGATTCCTTCCCGTTTCCGGGAGGAGCTCGGCGAACGCTTCGTCATGACGCGCGGACTGGACCACTGTTTGTTTGTATACCCAATGGAAGAATGGAGCGTGCTGACAGGAAAGCTGAAAGCCCTCCCCTTTACTCGGGCCGATGCTCGTGCGTTTACCCGCCTGTTTTTCTCCGGTGCTACTGAATGTGTGCTGGACAAGCAGGGTAGAGTAAATATACCGGTCACCCTTCGCAGACACGGGAGAATTGATAAGGAATGCGTTGTTATCGGCGTATCTAACCGGATTGAGATTTGGAGTCTGGCAGAGTGGGAAAAGTATACGTCCGAGTCCGGCGATTATTTTAATGAGATTGCAGAGAAAATTGTAGACTTTGATTTATAGCAGGACGCAAGGAGGAAAAATGATGTTCCATCATATTACGGTGCTGCACCAGGAAGCAGTGGACGGCTTGGCCATCAAGCCGGGCGGAATTTACGTAGATTGTACGCTTGGTGGTGCCGGCCACAGCTCATTAATCGCATCAAGGCTTAGCGAAGGAGGCCGCCTCATCGCTATCGATCAGGACGATATTGCCCTTGCCAACGCTAAAGAACGCCTGGCACCGTACATGGAACATGTCACGCTTGTCAAAAGCAATTTCCGTCGTATCAAGCAGGTACTTGAAGAATTACATATTCCACAAATCGACGGAGTGCTGTTCGATCTGGGTGTTTCATCGCCTCAGTTGGATGAAGCAGAACGGGGTTTTAGCTATAATGCGGACGCGCCGCTTGATATGCGGATGGATCAGACGCAATCGCTGACCGCTCGCGAAATTGTTAACGAGTGGCCTGAAGAGAAGCTTGCGTCCATTATTTTCGAATACGGCGAAGAGAAGTTTGCGCGCCGTATCGCCAGAGAAATTGCAGTCGAACGCAAGAAGCGTGCAATCGTTACTACAGAAGATTTGGTCGAGTTGATTAAACGCGGCATTCCGGCCGCGGCGAGACGCACCGGACCGCATCCGGCAAAGCGGACATTTCAGGCGATTCGCATTGCGGTAAACGATGAGCTGAACGCCTTTAAAGAAGCGCTGGAAGCGGGCATCGGATTGCTTGCGCCCGGCGGCAGGGCAAGCGTAATTACTTTTCATTCGCTTGAAGATAGGATTTGTAAACAAACCTACCAGGAGTATAGCAAGGGCTGCGTATGTCCGCCGGATTTTCCACAGTGTGCTTGCGGAAACAAGCCGGTGTTGAAAATTATTACACGCAAACCGATTGTACCCGGAGAAGCGGAATTGAACGAGAACCGCAGAGCGCGCTCTGCGAAGCTGCGTGTTGCTGAGAAGCTGGAAATATAAACAGAAGGAGGAGACGAATGCTTTGCGGCCATACAATCAGGGAAATTTAGCCAAACAAATCGAACGGAAGCCGAAACAGCGGACCGTCCAGAAGAAGCGGGTGACAGTTCGGCCTGGCGGCATTAGCGCAGGAGAGAAGCTGCTTTACTTTTTTATCGTCATCGCACTTGTCACTGTGTCTACATTCATTATTGCCCGCTATGCGAAGATTTCGGACTATAACTACCAGATTCTCGAGACGAAGCAGGAAGTGAAGAAAGTGTCGGAGCAAAACGGAGAGCTTCATGCCAAGATTGACGAGCTGAGCAAACCGGAACGCATTCGTAGCATTGCCGAACAAATGGGACTGACAAAGCTTGACGATACAGTCCGGGTATTCAAAGGCGGCACAGCCTCGAACTAGGGAGATGCGAGATGAGGAAAAAAATCAATCTGCGCACGTTATTGATGGGGGGGCTGTTCACGCTCTCCTTTTTTGCGCTCATTTTGCGCACGTTCTGGATTCAGTATGTTGACAGTGCAGAAATTATGGCAAAGGCTAAGGATACATGGGAACGCAGCGATGCCATTAATCCCAAACGGGGCGACATTGTCGACCGGAATGGGCAGCTGCTCGCCTACCATGGCAAAGCATACACCGTTATCGCACGTTTAAAACCGTATCCGAACGATCAGAAAAACCAGAACTATGTGATAGACAAAGAAGAAACGGCGGCCAAGCTTGCGCCTATTCTTAATATGTCGCAGGAGAAAATTCTGGAGCGTTTGTCGAAAGATTTGACGCAGGTGGAGTTGAGGCCGGGAGGATGGAAGATTCCGAAAGAGAAGGCGGAAAAGGTGAAGGCCCTCAACCTTCCGGGCATCGGGTTATATGAGGAGTCACGCCGTTATTACCCGTATGGCGCTTTCGCTTCGCATGCCATCGGCTATACCAATCTCGAAGGCGAAGCGAGAATGGGAATCGAGCGTATGCTAGACGATCAGCTTAAAGGGGAAAAAGGCAGCTTTACTTTCAAGACGGACCGTCGGGGCAATCAACTGCCGGACGGGGTTGAATCGTACAAGCCGGCCAAGGACGGAAATAAAGTCGTACTGACGATTGACCATCAGATTCAGAACTATATTGAAGACGCACTGAATGAGGCAACGGCCAAATATAAGATGGAAGGTGTCAGCGTGGTTGTGTCCGACCCGCATACCGGACAGATTCTTGGTATGGGCAACCGGCCTACATTCAATCCGAATTCACCAACCGACATTAAGAGCTTCTTCAATCCGGTTATCGGGGCAAACTTTGAGCCAGGCTCGACGTTTAAGATTGCTACGCTGGCGGCGGCTATTGAAGAGAAACAATTCAACCCGAATGCGACGTACATGTCAGGGATTTATACGAAGATTAAAGGACAGCCAATTCGTGACCATAATCAGGGCCGTGGCTGGGGTCTGATTACGTACAAAGAAGGCGTAAAGCGTTCCAGTAACGTGGCATTTGTCCGTCTCGGATACGATATGCTGGGAAAAGAGAAGCTGTTCAGCTATTTGACGAAGTTCGGCTTTGGACAAAAAACGGGCATCGACCTGCCGGGTGAAGCCCGCGGATCGTTTAATCCGAACCGCAAATATTATCCGCGCGACATAGCTTCCATCACGTTCGGCCAGGGCGTATCCGTAACGGCTATCCAGCAGGTGGCGGCCGTAGGTGCGATCGCAAACGGCGGCAAGCTAATGAAACCATATATTGTAAAGGAAATCCGTGATGCCAAAACAGATAAAGTTATCCAGGAGCATAAACCGCAAATGGTACGGCGCGTAGTCTCCGAAGAGACGGCCAAGCAGACGCGCGACTTGCTCGGCGCGGTCGTCAATGAGAAGAACGGAACCGGCCAGCCTTTCGCTCTGCCGGGCTATCAGGTTGCCGGTAAAACCGGAACCGCCCAGGTCGCGGAAAACGGGCGCTACGTGGCAGGAAAATACATTAACTCATTCATCGGTTTTGCTCCGAAAGACAATCCGAAGCTGCTCATTTATGTCGTAGTCAACCAACCGCACATCGACAATCCGTCCGCCGGAGGAAAAATTATTGCCGCACCAATCTTTAAGTCGGTTATGGAGCGCAGCCTTCACTATTTGAAACTGTCGCCGGATAAAACGGACAGAAAAACCGTAGAAGTTGTGACGAATGAATCGGTGGTCATGCCGGAACTCGGCGGAGAGACGGTGGAATCGGGCAAGCAATTGCTGGCACAGGCCGGTCTCAAAGGCCGGGTGCTTGGCAAGGGGAAGACCATAGTCGGCCAGTATCCGAAAGCGACCACGCCCCTCACCAAGGGAACGCCGGTGTATATGCTGACGTCGAAAGAAGGCGTACAAATGCCTGATTTGCGCGGTAAAACGCTGCGTGAGGTCATGGAGCTTGCATCGCTTCTTGATATGCAGGTGCCTATTTTCAAGGGTGAAGGTTATGTTGTGAGCCAGAGCATTCAACCGGGAACGGTGATAAAAAAAGGCGACAAGCTTACCGTGACGCTGGCGCCGAAATCGGTAACGCCAACACCTGTACCGGAAGAGGAAAGCAAGTCGGAGAAGAACGGCAAAACGGAGAGGAAAGCGGAGAACTAAGGAAAGCCTGTTCTATCTTTTTTGCTCATCGAATAGGGTTATTGGTGAGAACATAACGCGCGCGGACACGAGACGCCTAAGTCCCGCGCCTATTCGGTGAGGAGGAGAAAGACATTGCGTGTATCCGGAGTTACCGTCCGACGCCGCATCTTTGTTGCGCTGCTGTTGGGTTTTCTGCTGTTTTTGTTGTTGATTACACGCCTTGGGTATGTACAGCTTTGGAAAGGTCCGGGATTAAAAGAGAATGCCGAAAATCTGTGGACCCGTAACATTCCGTTCGAAGCGAAGCGGGGGCGCATCTATGACCGCAACGGTGAGATACTGGCGTACAATGTTAGCATACCGTCCGTTATGGCTATTCCCGTACAAATTAAAGATAAAACCGACGCCGCGCGTAAGCTGGCCCCGATTCTAAAGGTTGAGGAACAAAAAGTCCTGAAGGAAATTAGCCGGCGCGAACTTATCGTGCGTGTGCCGGGCGGACGCCGCATCTCACCTGAAATAGCCAGGCAGGTGCAGGCTCTTAATATTTCGGGCATTCAACTGGCGGAAGATAGCCAGCGCTACTATCCGTACGGATCGCTGGCGGCGCATATCCTTGGTTTTACTGGAGTGGACAATCAGGGATTGACCGGTATTGAGCGTGTTTATGATGAACAGCTAAAAGGCAAAAAAGGATACATCTCATTCGGTGCAAATGCGGCCGGACAAAAAATGCCGGGCATGCCTGACCGATTTATCCCGCCGGTAGACGGCCAGGATGTGCACCTGACGATTGATGCGAACATCCAGCGCATCATCGAACGTGAGCTGGATCAGGCAATAGCCGTATATCAACCGGATGATGCGATTTCGATTGCAATTTCGCCAAAAACGGGAGAAGTATTGGGCATGGCAAGTCGCCCGACTTTCGACCCGGGCCATTATCGCGATTATCCGGTAGAGACATACAACCGCAACCTGCCGATTTGGAAGACGTATGAGCCGGGGTCTACGTTTAAGATTATTACGCTGGCCGCAGCACTAGAGGACAAGAAAGTCAATCTGGATAAAGATATGTTCAATGATCCGGGGTTCATTAAGGTCGCGGGTGCCACGCTGCGTTGCTGGAAGCGGGGCGGACATGGTCAGCAGACATTTCTTCAAGGCGTGGAGAACTCCTGTAACCCCGGGTTCGTACTTTTAGGCCAGCGCCTCGGCAAAGAAAGGTTATTCCATTACATTAAAGAATTCGGTTTTGGAAAACGGACGGGCATCGATTTGCTTGGCGAAGAGAACGGGGTATTGTTCCGAATGGATCGGGTGGGTCCTGTAGAGCTTGCCACAACAGCATTTGGCCAGGGCGTATCTGTAACGCCAATTCAGCAAGTGCAGGCAGTAAGTGCTGCGGTAAACGGTGGCAAGCTGATGAAACCGTATCTGGTCAAATCATGGCATGACCCGGAAACCGGCAAATTAATGAAGGAAAACAAGCCGCAGCAGGTTCGTCAGGTGATTTCTCCGGAGACGTCCGCCGAAGTTCGCCGGGCATTGGAGAGCGTCGTGGCTAACGGAACAGGCCGTAATGCCTATATCGATGGGTATCGTGTTGGAGGAAAAACCGGTACAGCTCAGATAGTAGAAAATGGTGTATATTCGAAGAGCAAGCATATCGTATCATTCATCGGTTTTGCACCGGCTGATGATCCGCAAATTCTTGTCTATACGGCAATAAACAACCCGAAGGGGATTCAGTTCGGCGGTCTGGTAGCGGCGCCAATCGTACGTAACATTATGGACTCTTCTCTGCGTTATATGAAAATCGCGCCCCGTACGCAGCAAATGGAGAAGAAGTATCAGTACCCGGACAAAAAGATTGTACAGGTGCCGAACCTTATCGGCATGGAACGGAAGGAAATCGCCGGATCCTATTATACCTTCCCTCTTGACATTGCAGGCGATGGCAACAAAGTATCCTATCAGTCGCCGCAGCCGGGTACGCGGGTGGAAGAAGGCGTGACGATTCGCGTCTATCTGGGTGACAAATAAAACAAAGAGCATTACAATAAATGCGGTACAATTCACTGATAGCGACGAAGCGAATGTTTCGCGAGAAAGAAGGAGAACGACAATGCAACTAGACGAGTTACTGGCACCTCTCGCCCTCTGGCGGGTCGTAGGGGACGCAAAAACGGAGATTACAGGGATCGAAATCGATTCGCGCAAAGTACAGCCGGGCGACCTGTTCATTTGTTTGCCCGGCTTTACGGTCGACGGCCATGATTTCGCTGCAAAAGCCGTCTCGCAGGGCGCAGTGGCTATTCTGGCGCAACGCACGGTGGAGGTGGATGCTCCGGTTATTTATGTTCCGGATACCCGGCGGGCGATGGCAGTACTTGCCGATCGCTTTTTCGGCCAGCCGACGCACCAGATGAAAATTATCGGGGTGACAGGAACGAACGGCAAGACGACCACCACCCATTTGATTGAACGGATTCTGGACGAAGCCGGACATGTGACCGGCATTATCGGCACGATTGAGATGCGCCTTCAAGGCGAAATCCGCGAAGTGAAAAACACCACGCCGGAAGCGCTTGATCTGCACCGCGCATTCCGCTGGATGAAAGATAATGGCGCAGAGTATGCGGCCATCGAAGTGTCGTCCCATGCGTTAGACATGGGACGGGTGCGCGGCGTACGCTTTACAACCGGTGTATTTACTAATCTGACGCAGGATCATCTTGATTACCATAAAACAATGGAAAATTACTTGCAGGCGAAAGGCCTCTTGTTCTCCCAGCTTGGCAATGAGTATGATAAAGAGCGGATGAAATATGCGGTACTGAACGCCGATGATCCGGCAAGTGAGGTGTTTGCCCGTATGACTCCGGCGCAGGTCATTACATATGGTATCAGCAGTAAGGCAGACGTACGTGCCAGAAACATTTCCATTACGGCGAAAGGCACGTCATTTACGCTGGAAACATTCGCAGGCAGCACGGATGTAACCTTGCGCATGATTGGCAATTTCAACGTATACAACGTACTGGCAGCAACGGCGGCCTGCCTCGTGGAAGGCATCCCGCTTGAGCAAATTGTGCGTACGCTTGAGAAGGTGGAAGGCGTACGTGGCCGGTTTGAGCGCGTAGACGCAGGGCAAGACTATACGGTTATTGTCGATTACGCCCATACGCCGGACAGTCTGGAGAACGTGCTGAAGACGATTCGCGAATTTGCCGAAGGCAAAGTATACTGTATTGTAGGCTGCGGCGGCGATCGTGATAGAACAAAACGGCCGATTATGGCATCTATCGCGGCGCGCTACGCCGATGTAGCGGTCATCACATCCGACAACCCGCGTTCCGAAGAGCCGCAGGCGATAATCGATGAGATGGTAGAAGGCCTCATCGCGGACGGTATAAGCGAAGAGCGCTACTTTACGCGGATAGATCGCCGGGAAGCGATTCGTGAAACGATTCACAGGGCGGGTCCGAAGGATGTGGTTCTTATCGCCGGTAAAGGACATGAGACATATCAAATTTTAAAAGACAAAACGATCCACTTTGATGATAAAGAAGAGGCATATCAAGCCATACTAGAAAAGAAAAAATAGGATGAGGAGTTTATAGAAAGGAGGGCGTGTCATGCTTGTACGAGTTTTGTTTTTTTCTATCGCTGCAGCTTTTTTAATTGCTGTGCTTATCGCTCCGCTCTTCATCCCTATTCTAAGGCGATTGAAATTTGGTCAGGAAATTCGCAAAGAAGGACCGAAGGGACATCAGAAAAAGGCGGGAACACCGACGATGGGCGGTATCATTATACTACTGGCCTTAACATTTACGGTGATTAAATTTACCAATCAGTCGGTGGAAATCTTTTTGCTTCTCTTTATTACGCTTGGTTATGGACTTATCGGGTTTCTGGACGATTTCATCAAAATTGTAATGAAGCGCAATTTGGGATTGACCGCAAAACAGAAATTATTTGGTCAGCTTGTCATTGGTGCCGTATTCTACTACGTTCTGGTTCGAAATGGATATGACACTTCCATCTCCGTTCCCGGAACAGGATGGGGCATGGATATTGGCTGGTTGTATTTTCCGCTTGTGCTGATTATGACAATTGGCGCATCCAATGCGGTAAACCTGACCGACGGATTGGATGGTTTGCTTGCGGGTACGAGCGCGATTGCATTCAGCGCATACGCTGTGATTGCCTGGATGACGAGCCAGATGAATATCGCTATTTTTTCCGCTGCGGTGGTTGGTGCGGTACTTGGCTTTCTCGTCTTTAACGCGCACCCTGCCAAAGTATTTATGGGAGATACGGGCTCGCTTGCGTTAGGCGGCGCCATTGCGGGAATAGCTATTCTTACGAAAACGGAGATTTTGCTGGTTATTATCGGTGGTGTATTCGTAATGGAGGCCCTGTCTGTCATTATTCAAGTTATTTCATATAAAACACGTAAAAAGCGGGTATTCCGCATGAGTCCGCTGCATCATCATTATGAGTTGGGTGGCTGGTCCGAGTGGCGAGTCGTGGTAACTTTCTGGTTTGCCGGACTGATTTGTGCGAGCCTGGGTGTATACATTGAGGTGTTAAGCTGATGTCTATTGAAGAAGGAAGAGCATTATATAAGGGGAAACAAGTGGTGGTACTAGGCCTTGCCAGGAGCGGGGCGGCTGTGGCCCGACTCTTAAAAGCGTGCGGAGCGGACGTTACGGTCAACGATAAGAAACCCGAGAATGAGTGCGAAGAAGCGGAGGCGCTCCGCGCAGGCGGAATTACCGTTATTTGTGGGGAACATCCGGACGATATCGTCAATCCGTCTGTCGATGTGGTCGTCAAAAATCCGGGTATTCCCTATACGGTTGCACCAATTCAAGCAGCGCAATCTCTTGGCATTCCGATTGTTACGGAAGTAGAGATTGCGTATGAGTTATCGGATGTGCCGATCATCGGTATTACCGGATCAAACGGCAAGACGACGACCACGACATTAATCGGCCGCATGCTTGAAGAGGGAGGTTTGCATCCGATAGTAGCAGGCAATATCGGTACACCTCTTAGTGAGCAAACGCTGCATGTCCGGAAGGGGCAAACGCTGGTGGCCGAGTTAAGCAGTTTCCAGTTGAAAGGAACGCGCAGGTTCCGTCCGTCGATCGCTTGTTTGCTGAATGTGTATGATGCCCACTTGGACTATCATAAAACAAAAGAAGATTACGTACATAGCAAAAGCAAATTGTTTAAAAATCAAGAAGAGACCGATGTGGCAGTGCTTAATTATGACAGCCAGATCTGCCGTAATCTGGCCGACGATATTCGTTCGCAGATCCTATGGTTTAGTACAAAGGAAGAAATAGAGCAAGGCGCTTTTGTGCGTAGCAGTGAAATTATATTCAAACGTCCGGTAACAGGTGCACTTGCGGAGAAGCTGGACGAAGCACCCGAAGAAGAAAGGGTGGTCCGTTTAGACGAGCTGGCATTGCCGGGAGCGCATAATCTTGAAAACATTCTGGCGGCAGTCTGCGTGGCCAGGGCGGCCGGAGCGGACATAGAAGCGATCCGCCGCATACTACGCACATTTGCCGGTGTAGAACACCGTCTGGAATTCGTCGCTGAAATTGAGGGCGTTAAGTATTATAACGATTCGAAAGCGACCAATCCAGAAGCAGCCAGCCGGGCTTTAACATCTTTTTCGGCACCCATCGTCTGGATTGCCGGAGGGCTTGATCGCGGCATTGACTTTAAAGAAATGGTGCCGCTTATGAGACAAAACGTAAAAGCAGTCATTACTTACGGGGAAACGGCAGAAAAATTGTTGGCTCGGGCGGAAGAGGCAGGGATTATTCGGGCGAAGCGCGTCGATACTGTTACTGATGCGGTTGCCGAGGCCCGCTCGATCGCTCGGGAAGGTGACATTGTACTGCTCTCACCGGCGTGTGCCAGCTGGGATATGTACAAATCGTTCGAAGAGCGGGGGGTCTTGTTTAAGCAATCCGTGCATAAGCTTAAAACAAGCCCGTAACCGCTGTTTGAATGTTTAATCGAAATCAGGTGATTGAACGGACAGGCAGGCGGAGGCGGCAAATTCTGTGCTGTAAGAGGTGTTTCGCTTGACAAAGGCCCGTTCAACTCCTGATTTTATTATTATTGTCGTGACATTTGTGCTGCTGGCGATTGGCGTGGTGATGGTATACAGCTCGAGCGCCGTAGTCGCCGCTCAGAAAGGCGATCCGTTCTTTTTTACCAAACGCCAGCTTATTTTTGCCACACTCGGCATTGTGACGATGTTTATAACCATGAACATCGATTATTGGGTATGGAAAAAATGGGCGAAACCGGGACTGCTTTTTTGCTTCTTTCTGCTGGTTGTCGTCCTTATCATTGGAAAAGAGGTCAATGGGGCGAAAAGTTGGCTCGGCATTGGTGCGTTCGGGATTCAGCCGGCGGAATTTATGAAGTTGGGGATGGCTATGTTTCTGGCGAAATGGCTGACGGAAAATCAGAAAGACATCGGTTCATTTACCAAGGGGATCGTACCGTCGCTTGGTGTTGTTTGTTTGGCGTTCGGGCTGATTATGCTGCAGCCTGATCTTGGCACCGGTACGGTGCTGTTCGGCACGTCTGTGCTGATGATTTTCATCGCCGGCATGAGAATTCAGCACCTATTGGGGCTAGCGTTGTTAGGTGTGGCCGGCTTTGTCGGACTCATTCTGGCCGCCCCTTACCGGATGGACCGTATTACCGCTTTTGTTGACCCGTGGTCAGATCCGCTCGGAGACGGCTATCAGATTATCCAATCGCTTTATGCTATCGGACCGGGTGGATTGATGGGACTTGGCATTGGCATGAGCCGCCAGAAGTTCTTGTATTTGCCTGAGCCGTATAACGATTTTATTTTTTCGATTTTGGCGGAAGAGCTAGGGTTTATCGGTGGTGCGACTGTGCTGCTTCTGTTCCTGCTCTTGCTGTGGCGCGGTATGCGCGTTGCGGTAACAGCGCCTGACTTATTTGGCAGCCTGCTTGCGACAGGCATTATTGGAATGCTGGTGATTCAGGTAATCATTAATGTAGGTGTCGTGACAGGCATGTTCCCTGTTACGGGAATTACGCTTCCGTTTCTAAGCTACGGAGGCTCTTCGCTCACTCTGATGCTTACCGGCATGGGCGTTCTATTAAATATCTCTCGCTATTCCCGTATGTAAGATGTTAACGCCGGTCGCTTGACGCACATCGAAGAGTAAGAATGGCTTTCTTTTTCTTCTCTCTGAAATTCGAATCACCATTCGGTAGCCGGAAAAAGAAAGTCATTCTTTCCTCATTTCTTTGGTAGGCAGGCCTAAGCTTTATGTCCTGCTTTCCGGGGGAATTTCGAAAAGCTATATTAATAGTGAATAGTTTTATATAAAAGGAGCAAGGTTTGCATGAATATTGTGATTAGCGGGGGCGGCACAGGCGGACACATTTATCCTGCACTCGCCCTCATTAAAGAGATTAAGCGGCATGAGCCCGACTCCCGTGTACTATATATCGGAACGGAAAGAGGGCTTGAAGCGGAGATTGTCCCCAAGGAGGGGATTTCGTTCGAGTCGGTATACATTACCGGGTTTAAGCGTAGTCTCTCTTTCGAAAACGTGAAAACCATTGCAAGATTCCTGAAAGCGACCCGCCGGGCAAAGCGTCTCATCCGGGAGTTTAAACCGGATGTGGTTGTAGGCACCGGCGGTTATGTTTGCGGTCCGGTCGTATATGCCGCAAGCACGCTCGGCATTCCTACACTGATTCATGAACAGAATGTCATTCCGGGACTCACCAATAAATTTTTGTCACGTTATACAGAGCGGGTTGCTGTTACCTTTTCCGGTTCGGCTTCGTATTTTCCACGGGCGAAAACGATCGTAACCGGCAATCCGCGGGCGACCGAAGTCGCCAGAGCAGATGGCTGTGTCGGGCTTGCGTCGCTCAGCGTGCCCCCGGGCAAGAAGTACGTGCTTATTGTAGGTGGAAGCCGCGGGGCCAAGGCGATTAACGAAGCGGTAATTGATATGGCATCCAGCCTTTCCGGTTATCCGGACTACCATTTTATTTATGTGACCGGTGAAGTACATTATGAGAAAACATTAGAAGCCATTCGCGGAACCGGAGGCATACCGGAAAATATGACCGTCCGTCCGTTTATTTATAATATGCCGGAGGTGCTGGCTGGTATCGATTTAATTGTAAACCGGGCAGGCGCATCTTTTCTTGCGGAGATTACGGCGCTTGGACTACCGTCCATTCTTATCCCTTCTCCGTATGTGACGAACAATCATCAGGAGAAAAACGCGAGGTGGCTGGAAGAACAGGGAGCGGCACGCGTTATTCTGGAGCCGCAGTTGAATGGCGCAGCTCTTCTTGTGGAGATTGATACAGTACTGAGAGACGACGGAAGAGTTCAGGCGATGCGCCGGGCGGCAAAAGCGCTGGGACAGCCGGAAGCGGCTACGCTCGTCTATAACGAATTAAAAATGATTGCCCGTGCCTGACTGTAACACAGTGGGCGGGGCGATCATACATTATCCTAGGCGCGTGACCCACGGAAGCGGTGCGCACCGGGCAGGGATTCATAGAGGAGGTTCTATTATGCAGAAGCTGATTACAGAATTGAAAGAAGCCAACATCGGAACAGTGCTCATAGACGAACCGCTGGCTAACCATACAACATGGAAAATCGGCGGACCGGCAGACATTCTTGTTGAACCGACTGACAAAATGGCGTTGGCTCACTGTATGAAGCTCGTTCACAAGCATCATGTGCCCTGGTATATACTGGGGAGAGGCTCAAACATGCTTGTGCGGGACGGAGGAATCCGCGGCATTGTCTTTAAACTGGCTGATGGATTTGATCACCTTACCTTTAACGGGGAAGAGGTAGAGGTGGGCGCCGGTTACTCGTTTATACGATTGGCGGTAATGGCCGGGAAAGAGGGATTGACCGGGCTTGAGTTCGCCGGCGGTATTCCCGGTACGGTGGGCGGTGCAATTTATATGAATGCGGGTGCACATAGCTCCGATGTTTCACGTATTCTCAAATCGGCTGAAGTGTTGCTCGAAAACGGGGAATTGGTTTGGCTTACACCGGAAGAACTCGGATTTAGCTACCGTACGTCTGTCCTGCAGAAAGAAAGAAGAGGCATTGTGGTAAGCGCCGTATTCAAGCTTCAATACGGTGACCGCAAAGAGATTGCACGCCACATGGCGGCGTATAAAGACAGACGCCGCCAGACGCAGCCGCTGTCAATGCCATGCGCGGGCAGCGTATTCCGCAATCCGCCGGGCGATCATGCAGGACGCTTGATTGAGAGCGCCGGACTCAAAGGACTTACGGTAGGAGGAGCTCAGGTTTCGGAGAAGCATGCCAATTTCATCGTAAATCGGGGAAACGCGACGGCCCAGGATGTCCTCGACCTCATGGAACAAGTGATGAAGATTATCCATGAAAGGTATAACGTCAAGCTTGTTCCGGAAGTATTGGTGGTGGGCGAGGGGTAAACGGAGGTGAAATCTTGGAGTCATTCGTGATTGAGGGAGGAACCCCCTTATCGGGAGAATTGCGTGTTCAAGGTTCGAAAAACGCCGCGCTTCCCATTCTGGCAGCTACGGTGCTGACAGGAGGTTCCTACACCATCTACGATGTACCCCGTCTCTCTGATATCGATGTTATGCTCAAGATTTTGGCGGAACTGGGTGCCGTATGCTCGCATCAGGGTACGACGGTTCATGTGGACACAACAGCGCTCGCTTCTTCGATGGTTCCGCAGGATTTGATGGGCCAGATGCGCTCATCCATTTTTCTGATGGGACCGCTTTTAGCCCGGTTCGGTGAGGTCACTCTTTCCCGCCCTGGCGGGTGTGCCATCGGAGAGAGGCGTATCAACCTTCACTTAAAAGGATTGGAATCACTTGGTGCAACCATTACAGCCCAAGACGGGCTCATTCGCTGTACCGCAAGCAAACTCAAGGGCGGTGTGATTTTCCTGGATTACCCGAGCGTCGGGGCGACGGAAAACATTATGATGGCGGCCGTGCTGGCGGAAGGCGAGACGATTCTATCAAACGCGGCGCGCGAGCCGGAAATCATTGATCTGCAGAACTTTCTGAATCGCCTGGGTGCCCGTGTGCGTGGAGCGGGAACGGATCGTATTGTTATCGAAGGAGTATCTACCCTGCAGGCAGCGGACTATCAGGTGATTCCTGACCGGATTGTTACCGGAACGATGATGCTGGCAGCAGCGATTACGCACGGAGCGATTACTCTGCGCAATGTGAATCCGATGCATACGGTAGCTTTACTAGATGTTGTAAAACAATGTGGTGTTGAAATCGACTATGGGCATGATATAATTACGGTAAAGGCAAGCGGTTCATTCCGCGCCATTGACCGTATCATGACGGCTCCGTATCCCGGTTTTCCGACCGATATGCAGTCACAGACGATGGCATTTCTTTCTGTAGCAGAAGGGTGCAGTATTATAAAGGAAACGGTATTTGATGGGCGATTTCGGCATGTGAATGAGCTGTGCCGTCTGGGCGCCGATATTTACGTGGATTTAAACACCGCTTTTATTCGCGGAGTACCGCGCCTGTCAGGTACGGTAGTGGAAGCGACTGATTTACGAGCCGGTGCGGCGTTGATTATCGCGGGGCTTGCTGCGGAAGGGGAGACGAGAGTGGCGCAAGTGTATCATATTGATCGCGGCTACGACCGGATTGAAGAACAGCTTGCGAGTCTAGGGGCCCGTATCCGAAGGGAATGTTAGACGCACACTTTCAACAAGCATAATTTGTGCATGTGAAGCGGCATATGAGAGTATGCCGCTTTTGTAAGTTTTACAGGTTCAAAAGCGGAGGAATGCGGAATGGCTAATATAGAGAAAATCCCGCGTTTACGGAAGGAGAACCGGAAGAAGAGAACCAATCGTCAGCTGCTTGTGCTGATGATGCTGTTTTTTTTGGTGTTGCTTGTGGTTCTGTTTTTTCAGTCTTCTATCAGCCGGGTACAGGATATCTCTGTCACAGGGACCCAACTTGTCTCAGCTGACGAAGTAATCAAACAATCACACCTTACGTTTGATATGCAATATTTGCTTGTCAACAAAGAGAAAGTAAAGAATTCTATTGTTACAGCGCTTCCGGCAATTGAAAGCGTGGATGTGCGCAAAACATTTCCTGGGAAGATAGAATTGGCTGTCAAAGAAAGACCACGGGTGGCTCTGTTCATGGACGGGCAGGGTGCGCTGTATCCGGTTACGAACAAAGGTGGAATCTTGAAACAGTACCCAATCGGAGACGGGACGGTGGACAAGCCGATAATTCGGCGTTGGCAGACAGAGAATCTTCTGCCCAAATTCGCTGCGGAACTGGACAAATTAGATCCGGGCATCCGCCAGCAAATATCCGAGATTCAGCACGAGTCCGACAAGAATAATCCCGAACGACTTATATTATTTATGAAAGATGGATTTGAAGTACATACCACCATTCAGAATTTCGCCGACAACATGGCGTGGTATCCTTCGTTTGTACAAAGTTTGAAGCAAGAGGGAAAGACAGAAGGGATTATCAATCTATCAGAGGTGAAATGGTTTGCGCCGTACAAGCAGCAGCAACCGGCAAACAATGAAAAATAGTCTTAGAGTCCGCAAAATCCATGTTTATTTAACGCTCGTCTTCCTTGTCTCCGGGTTCATTGTCGCTTATTCGGTGCAATTGACAATGAGAGGAACAAGTAATCTTCAGACCGCTATCGATGAAAGTGAATGGGAGAAGAAAGTAAGATTAAACGAGAAGCTGATCAGTGAGAAAGAAACGAATGAGGAGCTGGAAAAAAGGCTTGTGAAACTGCGGCTCGAAGTGAACGAGAAAGAAAAGGAGCTATCAGAGCGGCAGGCTATTTCTAAGCAGGTGCTGGGTGAGCTGGAAGAGCTTAGAATGAAGGCTGGATTAATGCCGGTCACAGGGCCTGGCGTAACTGTGACGTTAAACGATAGCAAGTCTGCTGCTGCATTTGATAATGTTGCCGACGGTATTGTACACGATCAGAACATTCGCGATGTGGTGAACGAATTGTTCGCGGCGGGGGCGGAAGGAGTTGCGGTAAACGACCAACGCCTTGTCAGCGGATCTAGCGTACGATGCGTCGGCCCGACGGTTATCGTAAATGACACGAAGCTGGCGCCGCCGTTCGTAATCGAGGCTATCGGGGATAAAGATACGCTCGTATCCGCCATGAAATTACCCGGTGGAGTCATTGATATGCTAAAGCAGCGAACGCTAGAAATTTCTATTACCGGCTCCGACAAAATCGAGTTGCCGGCATACGTAGGGGAAACGGAAAGAAAAGCAGGGGTTCCGTCCTCGACGATTCACGGGTAGAAGCGGTGAGGAAGCAATATGAAAAATAATCGACAGGTCCCATTCATAATTACGGTCATAAGCATTATCATTGGTTTCATGTTGACGGTGCAATTTCGTTCAAATTCGCCAACTTTCGCCACAGAAAGACAGGATACGTTTCAATTACGGCAGAGTGTACAAAAAGAAATGGAGCGCCATCAAAAGTTACTAAATGATATATCAAAATATGAAAAGCTGTTAAGTGAATACGAGACATCGATAAACGAAGGCGGCGGTCTTTCCGTGGTTCAGGAAGAGCTTTCTCGTATTAAAAAGGAAAACGGCTTTGCTGACATGAAAGGACCCGGCATCATTGTCGTGATTGAAGACAACCCTTCCGAGCCAGGCGAGGACAAGTTGCAGTCGCCGGTTATCGACCAGGACTTGACCGATTTGACCAGCCTGCTGTTTGCAAACGGAGCGAAAGCCATTGCGATTAATGACCAGCGCCTGATTGTTACAAGTTCCATTCGCATCGTCGGTGAAGGGATTCAGGTGGATACGAAGCCGATCAATATGCCGTACATTGTAAAAGCAATCGGCGATCCGCAGAGCTTAGAAGCTGCCCTGCGTCTTCCCGGATCGGACCACGAATCAATGGAAGAGTGGTTCCACTTTTTGAATAAGAAATTCACTATCCAGAAGTCAGAAAGCGTCACTGTTCCTGCACATAAAGGAACGGGGAGAGTGAGATATATGAAGCCTCTGGAGCGAAAAGGAGCGTCGTAAGCGGATGTGGTTACCTGTCATTGGGTTACTTATCGGTGTGGTTCTTGGATTGTCGATTGAATTTCGTGTACCTGAAGAATACAGCAGCTATCTTTCCATTGCTGTTCTTGCCGCCCTGGATACGATTTTCGGTGGCTTGCGCGCACATCTGGACAACCACTTTGATATCAAAGTGTTTATGTCAGGCTTTTTCTTCAATACGCTGCTTGCGGCCGGGTTGGCTTTTTTAGGCGTATATATGGGCATTGATTTGTATTTGGCTGCCATTTTCGCGTTCGGTGTTCGTCTGTTTAATAACATCGCCATCATTCGTCGGATTCTTATCGGACGCTGGTTTGGCGACAAGGAAGAGAAACCGTTGCCTTAATGCATAATTTTTATAAATTTTCTCCATGAAAAAAGGGAAACAACGTTTAATGTGGAAGTAAATAAAGTAAATCATTTTTAATGCTACGCTATGAAAATAAAAAAAGAGGAGGTGCCAAATTTGAACAACAGTGAATATATTGTCAGCTTAGATATTGGTACATCCAAAGTCAGGGTAATCATTGGAGAGATTAACAGCGGAACCATAAATATTATCGGGGTCGGTACTGCAGACTCGCATGGAATCAAAAAAGGAGCCATCGTTGATATTGATGAAACGGTTCAGGCAATTCGACAGGCCGTAGAAAAAGCAGAGCGGATGGTCGATCTGCCGATTCGCCATGTTGTTGTCGGAATTTCCGGCAACCATATTCAGCTTCAGTCCAGTCATGGTGTGGTAGCGGTTTCCAGTGAAAATCGGGAAATCAGTGACGAGGATATCGAACGCGTCATGAAAGCCGCACAGGTGATTGCGATCCCGCCTGAAAGAGAAATTATTGATGTGGTTCCCGTTCAATATATCGTCGACGGCCTCGGAGAAATCAGCGACCCGAGGGGTATGATGGGCGTGCGTCTGGAAATGGAAGGCACAATCATTACAGGGGCCAAGACTGTCATACATAATCTAATGCGCTGCGTAGAACGGGCAGGCTTATCCATTGTTGGAATGTATCTTATGCCGCTTGCATCCAGTGAAATTGCATTGACCAAGGATGAGAAAAATTTAGGAGTAGTACTTGTGGATATTGGCGCCGGATCAACCACGGTGTCCGTGTTTGAGATGGGGACATTGAGTGCCTTCTCTGTGCTTCCGATTGGAGGGGATTACATCACGAACGACATCGCCATCGGGCTTCGGACGACGACGGAAGAGGCGAAACAGATTCAACTCAATAACGGATGTGCGCTGATTGAAGAAGCAAATGAAGACGAACACTTTCTGGTGAAAAGAATCGGAAGCGATGTGGAGAAAGAATTTACTCAAGTTGAATTGGCCAATGTGATTGAGCCCCGTGCTGCAGAGATTTTCAACTTGGTAGAAGACGAGCTTCACCTCCTCGGTTATGATACAAGCATACCGAATGGTTTTGTGCTGACCGGCGGCGTCGCCAACATTCCAGGTCTGCTGGAGCTGGCGCGCTATGAGTTGCAGGCGCCTGTAAGGATTGCCATTCCGGATTATATCGGTGTGCGTGACCCTTCCTATACAACAGGGGTTGGATTGATTAAATACGCGTCCAAATATTATATGCATCAGATGCCGCGGCAAGTAGAGACGAAGCAGCCTCAACCGAAAAGCAACCGAAAATCTACCACTGTGCCTAAGGTGCAAAAGGAGCCGAAGGAGCATGGAGGAGTTATCAAGAAGGTTAAAGAGTGGTTTAGCGAATTTATTTAGATTGTTTGCATGATAAGTGAGGGGGACTTAACTACATGTTGGAATTCGACTTGGAAATGGATACACTCGCACAGATAAAGGTTATCGGTGTGGGCGGCGGCGGAAGCAACGCCGTCAACCGCATGATTGAAGGCGGCATTCAAGGGGTAGAATTCATTGCTGTCAACACGGATTATCAAGCATTGAATTTGTCAAAGGCGCAGCATAAGCTGCAAATTGGTGGAAAACTGACACGGGGACTTGGTGCCGGGGCGAATCCGGAGGTTGGTAAGAAAGCTGCGGAAGAAAGCCGTGAGCACATCGAACAAGCCCTCCGTGGAGCTGATCTTGTCTTTGTTACGGCTGGTATGGGCGGGGGAACCGGAACCGGTGCGGCGCCTGTCATTGCGGAAATTGCCAAGGAAATCGGTGCGCTGACGGTAGGCGTCGTAACCCGTCCGTTTACGTTCGAAGGACGCAAGCGTCAATTGCAGGCAGAACAGGGCATTTGTGCTCTTAAGGAAAAAGTGGATACGCTTATTGTGATTCCGAATGATCGTTTGTTGGAAATTGTCGATAAGAATACCCCGATGCTCGAAGCTTTCCGCGAAGCGGATAACGTGCTGCGTCAGGGTGTACAGGGTATTTCTGACTTGATTGCCGTACCGGGACTTATCAATCTGGACTTTGCTGACGTAAAAACCATTATGACAGAGCGCGGATCTGCGCTGATGGGCATCGGGATTGCCACAGGAGAAAACCGGGCAGCCGAAGCGGCGAAGAAGGCAATCTGCAGTCCGTTGCTCGAGACATCAATTGATGGCGCTCGTGGCGTACTGATGAACATTACCGGTGGCACGAATCTAAGCCTATACGAAGTGAATGAGGCGGCCGATATTGTAGCATCCGCTTCAGATGCAGAAGTGAACATGATTTTCGGTGCGGTTATTAATGAGAATTTGAAAGACGAGATTGTCGTTACCGTTATCGCGACAGGATTTGAAGAGTCGCAACAGCAGATGGCACGCCGTCCGCAGATAGATCCGGGCCGCGAACGCGAGAAGCCGATGGGTGGGCACAATCTGAGACCGATACGTCGGACAAGCCAATTCGAGCCGGAACAGAATATCGAAGAGACACATCTCCCTCCGTCCCGTCCGGAACCGCGCCAGGCTTCTTCTTCGAGCGGACTTGATAACCTGGACATTCCGACATTTCTGCGCAACCGCAGACGTAAAAAATAAGCGTGAATACAAAGAAGCCCTGAGCAGAGAGTGCTCAGGGCTCTGTTTTTATCGCCGGACCCGTGCTTCTGATTATAATTATAGAACCTACGTTCCTGTTTAGCAAGTTGTTTTATAACGAAATAGCGATAGATTTAAAAGAGAAGGTAGGCAAGATTGGTGAAGTAAATACGCGGACAGTACTCCATCTAGGTGGAAAAGAAACAGCGGAGTCTACTTTTTTATTTCTCGCCAGTGTCATATCCTGTCTAAATTTCCCCTCATATTTTGTCTTAATTTTTCATACGATTTAGGGACACTGCTATCTTTTTCTGTGTGATAATAAGAGCACAGAAGACGGGGAGGGGAGGTTCGGAGCGAATGTGACGATGTATGCCGACATTGTGTTTTTAACGAACGCTGTTATTGACTATATGCTGCTGTTTTTAACCGGGCATATCTGCCGTCAGCCGCTGCGAAAGCGAAGGCTTCTGTTTGCTTCGCTGGTTGGCGCCACGTATACCGTTTTTTTGTTTTTTCCGCCCTTATCTTTCGCATTTACTTTTTTAGCGAAATTATTATTCTCCTGTTTGATGATTATGCTTGCATTTCGCTGGACAAAAATGTGGGGATTCGTTCGACTTCTTGCCACCTTCTATGCCGTTTCATTCTTTATCGGAGGAGGGCTTATGGCAGCTCATGCCATGCTGGAGGAGAAAAGTGAGGTTGTAGACGGCATCGTCGTCACACATACAGGGGCGTCCGGTCCCCCTCTTACCCTTTGGTTTCTTATTATAGGATTTTCGCTGCTCTGGTGGGGTGTACGCTATGGTTATTACAGCGTAAAAGCCAGCCGTCAGGTAGATGTTCAGTATGTTCAATTGGAAGTGGACATATTCGGTCATACTATTGCCTGCCGCGGGTTTATCGATACAGGCAACCAATTGTTCGACCCTTTGACACGTATACCTGTGACCGTGATGGAAGCAGAAGTGTGGAAGGGGATACTTCCGGAGCGTCTGCTGCAGCGATTAGAAGAGGAAATAACCGCTTTTGAGTTAGATATGCCGGAAGAGGAAAGCAGATGGCTTGAGCGGCTGCGGTTCATTCCATACCGTACTGTATCAAGCCAGACCGGGTTTCTGGTTGCCATTCGTCCGGATGAGGTGCGCGTGTATGCGAATGACAAAACTTATTGTATAAACCGCATGCTCATCGGATTGCGTGCTGTGCGGCTATCGGCTGACCGAAGCTATCAAGCGATTGTGCATCCAAAAGGGATAGAAGAAAGGTACGTGATAGCTTCCTAAAAATTAAGGGAGACGCGAACTTCGTTTAGGAGTACGAAGGAAAAGAGAGAAGAGAACGAGAGGATGATTTCAATGATTGCAAGGCTACGCTTAATCGCTCAATTATGGTGGTATCGGTTCCTGATTCGCATTGGTGCAAAAGCTGAAGAAATCCATTATATCGGTGGTAGCGAAGCACTTCCGCCTCCGTTGAACCGTGAAGAAGAAGAATATTTATTAAGTCGGCTTCACACCCAGGACCCCGCTATTCGCTCAATTTTAATCGAACGCAATCTGCGTCTGGTTGTTTATATCGCCCGCAAATTCGAAAATACGGGCATCAATATTGAAGATTTGGTAAGCATCGGTACAATCGGTCTCATTAAAGCTGTGAATACATTCGATCCCGAGAAAAAGATTAAGCTGGCTACGTATGCATCGCGCTGCATTGAAAATGAAATTCTCATGTTCCTGCGCCGCAACAGCAAAGTCAAATCGGAAGTCTCATTCGATGAGCCGCTCAATATCGATTGGGACGGAAACGAGCTGCTGCTTTCCGACGTGCTGGGTACGGAAAACGATATTATCTACCGTGACCTTGAAGAGCAGGTAGACAAAAAGCTTCTATATAAGGCGCTTGATAAATTGTCTGAACGCGAGCGTATCATTATGGAAATGCGATTCGGTTTGAATGGAGAAGAAGAGAAAACCCAGAAAGATGTAGCAGATATCCTTGGTATCTCTCAATCTTACATTTCGCGGCTGGAAAAACGCATTATCAAGCGGCTGCAAAAAGAGTTTAATAAGATGTTGTAAATCGCTCGAATTGTTCGATGATTCGAAAGCGAATGTCTCATAATGTACACTGCATAATTTTTCCCTTCGCGGAGATACTTATCAGTAACGCTGGCTCCTTCAGGAGGGAAAAAGACGTGACACGCAACAAGGTAGAAATCTGCGGAGTGGACACTGCCAAGCTGCCTGTGCTGACCAACGCGCAGATGCGGGAACTGTTTGTCCAACTGCAAAGCGGAGAGTACGCAGCAAGAGAGCAACTCGTAAATGGCAACTTACGCCTGGTGTTAAGTGTAATCCAGCGCTTTAACAACCGCGGAGAATATGTGGATGATTTGTTTCAGGTGGGCTGCATCGGGCTAATGAAGGCCATCGACAACTTTGACTTAAGCCAGAACGTCAAATTCTCCACATACGCCGTTCCGATGATTATCGGAGAAATCCGCAGGTATCTTAGGGATAACAATCCCATCCGTGTCTCCCGTTCGCTGCGTGATATCGCATACAAAGCACTTCAAGTGCGGGATACGCTGACGAATAAAAATTCGCGTGAACCTACCATTATGGAAATTTCCGAAGAGCTGAACGTGCCGAAAGAAGACGTAGTATTTGCACTTGATGCTATCCAAGATCCCGTCTCACTGTTTGAGCCGATTTATCAGGATGGAGGCGATCCGATTTTTGTAATGGATCAAATCAGTGACGAAAGAAATCGTGACAGCCAGTGGACGGAAGAAATCGCACTAAGGGAAGCGATGCACCGATTATCGGACAGGGAGAAGCTGATCCTGTCGATGCGTTTTTTTGAAGGCAAGACGCAGATGGAAGTCGCTGAAGAAATCGGCATTTCCCAGGCACAGGTGTCTCGGCTCGAAAAAGCGGCGATTTCACAAATGCATAAGCATGTACAGTAAGGAATTATAATGAAAATTGAATAAGAAAAGCAAGCACCTGTCTTTTTGATAGGTGCTTGTTTTTTATGGAGGAAAATATACCAATACATAAAAATCCCCATATCTTCTCAGCCGCAACCCCGACATGAAAATCATGAGAAGAGCAGCTGACTTTTGAGGCGCGAAGGAAAAGAGAGGAAAGAA
>NZ_DFMZ01000131.1:4990-9438 GCF_002375825.1 Aneurinibacillus sp. UBA3580 | reverse complement strand
CACGATTTTCACAGAAAAAGGGCGAGGTGTAAATATGAATCAAGATTTTATCAAAATCAAAGATATGGAAGGAACACTGCTGCTTTCACATACAAACGGAAACTTAAGCTGCAAAGTAACAACAAAGGAAATCATTCTGCAGCGCCCGCACTACACATACCAAATTCTGTTCGAGAATATCATCAGCATGGTGCCTCATACGTTGAAGGATCGGCATATTTTATTGCCGACGCCCGGCAATGAGCATGAAAAAGTAAGTACTCGCTTCGCCTCTTCCTATTATAAAATTCGTACAGGACACGTACGTATCCACAACCGTTCCGGCATTCATGAAAAAGGCGAAACCGATTTTATCGTTCCGCTAAGCGAACTTTTTTTGGACTACTTTGCCCGCTATAGCAATCTGACCGTAGTACAATAAGTTTTATGCAGACACCCCGCATCCTGTACGAAATGCGGGGTGTTTTTCTGCCTTTAATCTTATGAAATTTCCTTGCCTCGCGAATTTGCCGTTACAAACAGAATGGCTGCGACAAGCAGGAAGGCTACAAGCGAGACGAGCGGGCCTAGAATCGGCTCTTCCGGCAAGCTCATTCCGGTGGAGACGGCAATGGCAATAAGAATTCCCATCAGCGCTTCCCCGGCAATAAAGCCGGAAGACAACAGAATGCCGCGCTCGAGTTTCTGCTTAAGCATATCCTCGTTTTTCTCCCGGCGTTCAATAATGCCGCGGAGCACGCCACCGAGCATAATCGGAGTGCTTAGGTGAATCGGCAAATAAAGGCCGACGGCAAACGGCAGCGAGCCGATTCCCATCAACTCTACCAGTGCAGCGGCTGCCATACCGATAAAGACAAGCGTCCACGGCAAGTTGCCGTTCATAATGCCTTCTACTACCATCATCATCAGCGTAGCCTGCGGTGCCGGCAGGTTTTTGGACCCGAATCCGTACGCCTGATCAAGCAGCATCAGCACCAACCCGATTGTTAAGCTTGTAATGAATACGCCATACATTAACGCATACTGCTGGTACTTCGGCGTAGCACCTACAAGAAATGCCGTTTTCAAATCTTGAGATGTATCCCCTGCCATTGCTGCAGAGATACAAATAACGGCCCCGATCGTAATCGCGGCTACCATGCCGCTCTCTCCGCTAAAACCGATTAACTTCAAGATAAGGGTAATCAAAATCAGCGCCGCAATCGTCATGCCGGATACCGGATTGGAAGAGCTTCCGACGATTCCGACAATACGGGACGAGACGGTGACGAAGAAGAAACCGAACAGCATTACGAGAAGGGCGCCCGGAATGCCAATATTAATGCTTGGGTAGAACGCCAGAACGGCAATAAGGATGACGACAAGTCCGATGATGTACGGCATTGGCATGTCTTCTTCTGTACGAAGCACACCGGACCCGGTGCCGCCGCGCGTACTACCAAGACCTCTCATCGCAATCGTAAACGAAGACGCGATGGTAGGCAGCGCTTTAAAGAGGCTGACGATTCCTCCGAATGCAACCGCACCTGCACCGATATAACGCAGATAGTTGCTCCAGATGTCCCAGAATCCCAGCTTGCTAATCGGATCGGTTGCCGGAAAGATTGGATTTGCCGCGAACGAGCCGAAATAGCTAATCAGCGGAATTAATCCTAGCCAACCAAGCACGGCACCGGCCAGCATATACCCGGCGATGCGCGGTCCGATGATAAAACCGACCCCAAGCAGCGACGGGAGAGTATCCATACCGACCGCGGCGTTTTTGAATCCGCGGATTCCCGTTTCGATTTCGGATGGAAATGCTTTAATGCCGTCAGCGATGAATTTAAACAGCGCACCGATTCCGAGTCCGCTGAAAACGAGCTTGGCCAGGCCGCCGCCTTTCTCTCCGGCGATCAGCACTTCGGCGCAGGCCGTGCCTTCCGGATACGGAAGCACGCCATGCTCTTTGACGATCAAAGCTTTGCGTAGGGGAATCATCATAATAATACCGAGAATCCCACCCGCCAGCGCAATAAAAGCGATCGTCGTCATGCTGGGCTGCAGCTTCCAGATGAACAACGCCGGAACGGTGAAAATCACACCTGCAGCGAGCGATTCCCCCACCGACGTAATCGTCTGTACCGTATTGTTCTCCAGGATGGAGTTGCGGCGCAAAATACCGCGCAAGATTGCCATTGAAATGACCGCCGCCGGAATAGAGGCACTGACGGTCATCCCGACAATCAATCCCAGATATGCGTTTGCCGCACCGAAAAGAATAGCGAGAACTCCGCCGAGAATAATCGCCGTCCAGGTCATTTCCGGTCGGTGCTCATGTGGCGAAATGTACGGCGTAAATCCGCTCGCACTCTGTTTCTGTGCGGCGTTTTCTTTGTTTTCCATGTTATCCCTGCCTTTATTCAATTTTTCGTGATTCGGCTTTTCATAATTGTAAAAATATACCGAATCCCATTATACCTTTGCCGTCTCAAGGCGCCCAACTTTATTCTTACCCATTTTTACTATAAACGAATTGAAAAAAAAACGTTATGGATCAACTTATATTTGCGCAAGCAATAATTTTGACAAATATACAATCTGCTAAAATAGTGATACAATGAAAAAAATTTTAAATTAAGGAACATAGATGAGTGGAGGGGTTTATTGTGGCAGAGTTACGCAGCAATATGATCAAAAAGGGATTTGACCGGGCGCCGCACCGAAGCTTGCTCCGGGCTGCAGGCGTAAAAGATGAGGACTTCGACAAACCGTTTATTGCGGTATGCAACTCGTATATCGATATTGTACCGGGTCATGTCCACTTGCAGGAATTTGGGAAACTTGTAAAAGAAGCGATTCGCGAAGCCGGGGGCGTTCCGTTCGAGTTTAATACCATCGGCGTAGACGACGGGATTGCAATGGGGCACATCGGTATGCGCTACTCCCTGCCGAGCCGCGAAATCATTGCAGATTCAGTGGAGACGGTCGTCGCGGCGCATTGGTTCGACGGAATGGTATGCATTCCGAACTGTGATAAAATTACGCCGGGAATGATGATAGCAGCAATGAGACTGAATATTCCTACTATCTTCATCAGCGGTGGTCCTATGGCTGCCGGCAGAACAAGCGACGGACGCAAAATCTCCCTGTCTTCCGTATTTGAAGGCGTAGGCGCATATCAGGCCGGTAAAATTGATGACAACCAGCTTCGAGAGCTTGAGCAATACGGTTGCCCGACGTGCGGCTCCTGTTCCGGCATGTTTACCGCCAATTCTATGAACTGTCTTGCAGAGGCGCTTGGTCTTGCGCTTCCGGGCAACGGCACGATCCTCGCTACCGATCCGGAACGCAAAGAATTGGCGAAACGCGCCGCGAAACAGCTGATGGAACTTATCAAAATCGACCTGAAGCCGCGCGATATCATAACAGAAAAAGCAATCGATAATGCCTTTGCGCTCGACATGGCGCTCGGCGGATCCACTAATACGGTGCTTCATACGCTGGCGCTCGCCAACGAAGCGGAAGTAGACTATCCGTTAGAGCGCATTAATGAAGTAGCGGCACGCGTACCGCATCTTGCGAAACTGGCGCCGGCATCCGACTGGCACATCGAAGACTTGCATGCGGCAGGCGGTGTTTCTGCGGTACTGAACGAGCTGTCCAAGAAAGAAGGAGCCCTGCATCTTGACGTAATGACCGTAACAGGAAAAACACTCGGCGAAAATATTGCCGGTCACGATGTAAAGGACTATAACGTCATTTACCCGATTAACAAACCATACTCCGAAACCGGCGGACTTGCCGTATTGTTCGGCAACCTCGCTCCAGACGGTGCTATTATCAAAACAGGTGGCATTCAGGGCGGCATTACACGTCATGAAGGACCTGCGATTGTATTTGATTCACAGGAAGAAGCATTGGAAGGAATTGCAAACGGCAAAATCAAAGAAGGTCATGTCGTTATTATCCGCTACGAAGGTCCAAAAGGAGGTCCTGGTATGCCGGAAATGCTGGCTCCGACTTCGCAGATTGTCGGTATGGGTCTCGGCACCAAAGTAGCACTTGTGACGGATGGCCGCTTCTCCGGTGCCTCCCGCGGTCTCTCTATCGGACATGCTTCTCCGGAAGCGGCGGAAGGCGGACCGCTCGCATTCGTACAGGACGGCGATCATATCGTCATCGACATTACCGAGCGCCGCATAGATGTGAATGTTCCTGAAGAGGAATGGGAAAAACGCAAAGCCAGCTGGAAAGGCTTCGAACCGAAAGTAAAAACCGGCTATCTGGCTCGATACTCAAAATTGGTAACGTCAGCCAGCACCGGTGGTATTATGAAAATTTAATTTTGTGCCGATACTGTAGATACATAGTTTGCCGCTTTTTCGGCGCTATGTATCTTTTTTCTGTGAAAATCATGAGAAAAGAAGGAGAGAAAGAGGAAATGAGAGCCGGGGAAGAAAAAGGCG
>NZ_DFMZ01000131.1:754-4820 GCF_002375825.1 Aneurinibacillus sp. UBA3580 | reverse complement strand
CCTTCGTACCACAAAAGTCAGCCTCTTTCCCATCATTTTCATGTCGGGGTTGCGGCTGAGACGCCATGGTGGTTTTGTTCCTATAAAGGGGATAGAAGAATGAAAACAATCATCAAAATCATCAGTATATTCCTCGTTTTCTTTTACTTTCAATTTTTTCCGCAGCAGCGTGTAGAAGCACCGCCCGGGCAGGTACCAGAACCTTTTTATGAAGTGGTGGGTGTACCGACAGGCCAGACACCTGGGCAACTGCGTGAGCAATTGCACCGCTACATCAATAAAAGAAACTATCCTCCGGGCAAGGTGCCAATCATTGTGGGTGTTCCACAGGTTCGTTTTATTCCTGTTTATACGCCGCTTCCTTTCTATCAACCAAATTCGCTTTCATATATTGCCTACAATAGCGGGGAAGAGATGACGTTTTTTGATCCGAACTGTCTCTGCGATAATAACCCCGAAGTAAGACGTATAAAGAAAAAAATCGCGCTCCAGCGCAGCAGTCTTGAGAAACTGCTCGTCATGCGGAGCGCGTTATACAATTACTATTTATATAACAGGAAATTACCGGAGACGCTGTCAGAATTAACAGGCCCATTTCCAAAAAACTATCTGTCACAAATTCCATTCAGCCAACCAGTACACAGCGGAACTGTTCCTGCTTTGGAGAATACGGGGATTATCTACCAGCCTGAGCTTCTTCAGCCGGGGCAGGTGTGGCAGACAATGGATGACGTGCTGCGCATAGGCGGGATGCCTGAGCCGAGTATAGCATTGGAGCCGCTTGAGGTCGTCGTCTACCAATCTTCGTTTCGTATGATTGTATATAGCGGCCCGTATACGGTACGCTCTTATTACATCGGTTTGGGGGCAGAGCATCGCACACCCGTGGGCGTCTATTTTATTCGCTTAAAAGTCAGTGAACCGCTATCCCAGAGCAAAGTATACGGCACCCGTGGTCTTGTACTAAGCGATACGGATTACGCCATTCATGGAACGAATAACCCCAAGTCCATCGGCAAATCCATGTCCAAAGGCTGCGTACGCCTGCATAACGTTCAGGTGGAAGAACTGTTTAGCATGGCTGCTCTGGGAACAAAAGTGACCATTACCGAAGGCGCGGCCCCCGGCTTCCATCAGCCCAACGCTCCCCTCTTCCATCTGAAAGCGCGCAAAGACGAAGAAAACCCACACCAAGTCTATTATTGGAAGCACTAAAACAATCAGGGCACTTCTTTCCAGTTGAAGAAAATGCACGAATATCTTCTCTATTCAATGATACGCGTACTTCTTTCTGTGCGCCTTTAACTTCTCAGTCCAGGCACAGAAGAAGCGTGCGGATTATTTACTGATTCCATGTCGGTGCGCATAAATCGCCGCCTGCGTACGATCTTCTACGCCGAGCTTGCTCAGAATGTTGCTGACATGCGTTTTGACGGTTTTAATGCCTATATAAAGCTCATCTGCAATTTCTTGATTCGATTTCCCCTGGCCCAGCAAGCACAGTACCTCAAGTTCACGATTGGTACACTGTTCATGAGGAGGTGCTTCTTCCGTCGTCCGCTGACGAAAGCGTGACATAATTTTTCCGGCCACCTGTGCTTCTAACACCGGTTGCCCGCAGTACGCCTGACGAATGGCCTGAGCAATCTCCTGAGCGCGGGCCGTTTTCAGAATGTAGCTGAATGCTCCCGCTTCAATTACCGGATACACTTTCTCGTCATCGATAAAGCTCGTTAACACAATTACCTTACCCTCCGGGTGAATGAGCTTCATCCGCCGGGTCGTCTCAATTCCATCCATGCCTTCCATCACCAAATCCATCAAGATGACATCCGGTTTCGTCTGCTCGGCGATTTTTAGTCCTTCTGCTCCGCTGCATGCTTCACCGACGACTTCGATCCCGTCTTCTGTCGACAAAAAAGCAACCAAGCCCATCCGTACCATCTCATGGTCATCAATCAATAACACTTTAATCGCTTCACTCATGCTATCTCCTCCGTCTTTCATCCCTATCCGACAAACGGAACGGTCACTTCGATCATCGTACCATGGCCCGGAGCCGAAGATACGACCAGCACACCGCCGATTTCCGCCACGCGCTCCTCCATCAGTTTCATTCCATAGGACGAGGACTTCTTCTCTTCTCCTTCCGCAAATCCGATGCCGTCATCCGTTATCCTAAGTCGCATCTGATTCTGCATCTTCACCAGTTTTACTTCCAGTTTGGTTGCCCTGGCATGACGCAGCGCGTTGGATAACGCTTCCTGTAAAATGCGGAACAGATGGTCCTCCATTCCCTTCGACAAAGAGGGAATGTCATCAATCTGCCAGGATAATTCGAGAGAATGCTTTGTTTGCAATTCGATAAGCAGCCCCTCAATTCCTTCACGCAGAGACTTCCCTTCCAACTGCGTCGGCCTCAGATGCAGAAGCAGGGCGCGCATCTCGGACTGGGCGGCTGCCGCCATCTCTTCCACCAGTTCTACCTGCCGACTCGCCTTCTCCGGATTCTGGCTTAATGTCCGTCTGACCGCTGCCATCGTCATCGAGATAGCAAACAACTGCTGGCTCACCGCGTCATGTAACTCTCGTGCCAGGCGCTGCCGCTCCTCGTTTACTGCTGACTGCTTGACCTGTTCCGTCAGCTCTGCGTTATGGGCGGAGAGGCGCTGCAGAGAAAGCACCTGCTGCTGGAAGCGAATTGTCATCTCGTTTAACCTCTCACCAAGCAGGCCAACCTCATCTTCTCCGAGATACGGTACCCGTGTAGATAGATTGCCTCTCTCAATCAACATTGCCGATTGCAGAAGAATTTCCACTCGTTTTTTCATTAGGTTTCCATAGATATATCCAGCGCTCGTTCCGACGAGTGCCGCCACCAGGCACAAAAACAGAAGCATAACGAAAGCGAACAAAATGCCCGGAAACATAGGAAAGTTCCAGCCAAGCTTGTCAAGCACCCACTGCTTCAACGTCGGCACGCTCGTCATCTCATACCAAATAAAGCAAAAAATAACACTCCCTGCGGTGACGGCACCCACGCTGCCCCACAGAGATTGCCGCATAAATTGCCACTGGATGTTGGTCAGCCTACGCTCTGACACTTTACTCCTCCCCTACAACTGAATGACATCGATATCACCGATGAGCAGGCTCACTACGAGCCGCACCCGCTTGCTCGAATCAGGGTAGCCCGAAGTTGCAAGGGTCATGCTGCGATTAATTCCTCCCTGCTTATTTCCGAACACATCAATATCACCGAAATTAATGCTTGCCGTCAACGAAATATCGAGATCGTACGGCACGTAAATGTCCACATTTCCAATCCATCCATTAATAATAATGACGGTTTCGCCATCGGGAATGTATGCACGTGACAGATCAATTTTTACATCACCGATGCCATGCCATACATTCATGTCCTGCAATTCCCAACGGCTCCCCGTCAAAAACAAATTACCGATGAGGGAGTGCTTATGCTGGGGTGAATGGAGCGAATATCTGCTCATGAACGGTTCCTCGTATTCATTCGCCCTTTTCGATAGGCCCTCCCGCTCAGTCACAGGCTCAGATTTTTCACTATTTTGTGCCGGTTTAGACGGCGTTGCAATCTCGATTTCTTTGTTTTTTCCCTTAATTAAACGGTAGCCGAAATAAATAAACAGCAGAGAAAGCGTCAATCCAATCACTCGTCCCGGATCGATGCCCAGCCAGTAGGAGAGGAACCCGGTTCCTCCGATAAACAGAAAAATACCGCCACCTACCCGCTTACCCCGCTGCAATGATTTTAGACCAAAATATAGAAAAAGAAACGGAAAGAGACCCGCCGGGTTAAAATCTTTCAGTCCCAGCATATCAAATAAAATGCCGATGCCGGCAAAAATAATCGCAATTCCAAACAAGTACGAAAACAAACGCGATCCTCTCGCCACTTCTCCACCTCCCTTGCTATATAGATCAATCTTACTATATATCGACATTCTTTTTCTTTCTTCATCTTAGCCAGCTTTCTTCGTCCGAAAAACTGGCTTTAGATTGGTTTTCCTCTCCGTCTTAAGACGGAGAG
>NZ_DFMZ01000131.1:0-657 GCF_002375825.1 Aneurinibacillus sp. UBA3580 | reverse complement strand
CTCCGTCTTAAGACGGAGAGGAACTTTCATGCAATAAAAAAGACAGGCGCACTTACTCCTCCCAAGAAACATCTCTTTTGAGCACTCCGTTTATTTCTTGATATCAGATAAATGGAGCGGCTCAGCAAACACAACAGAGAAGGTGCTGAGAGGATTGGCTTCAGGTTCAGCAAAGGTCTCGCAGGATATAGGATTTTATATCGACAATACGCGGTTTGGAAAACCGGTCCGGCGATTCATCTGTGATAATAAGTGAAACGATAGAATCCATCTCATGCAGTGATCCGTGACTCGCACCGCCGCGATGAACCGGATCGCTCGGCGTAAAAAATTCACACCCCGGCTGTGCCGTCGCTACAATCACCTCCCCTTCCTGCGCATACAGCGCACCGTATAAGCGGGAGAAAAGATCCGGATACCTGCCAAAAGATATTACGGGAGTACCATCTTCGGGATTTTCTCCCAGTACGGCATCGATTATAGAGAAATCCCCTTTAGCTTTCCATTGTCTTCCATACTGGTCGTGTATATCCTGTCCCGGTGCAAAAAAAAGCGTCTGCCCACCATGCCCGATCCACACTCCCCTCCCCTCCTTCCATGCCAGAATATCGATTCGCAAATCCATAAGCAGGCGCTTCACCGTTTCCTGCTGAACCC
>NZ_DFMZ01000114.1:23883-47876 GCF_002375825.1 Aneurinibacillus sp. UBA3580 | reverse complement strand
GCCTTTTTCCCCATTGAAATCATGGTCTCGTTCTCTTCTCTCTTTTCCTTCGCACCACAAAAGTCAGCCGCTCTTCCCACGATTTTCATGTCGGGGTCGCGGCTGAAAAGCTATAATCGTTTTCTGTAATAATTAAGGCCAAAAGATGAACATAGTATAAAAAAATAATGATTTTATGTAAAATAGCTAAACATTTAATTGGTTTTCCTTTATAATAAAGCAAAACATCCTATCCTATCTACAAAAACAAAAGCCGATTCGGCTAAATAAGGAATTGGAGGAATTCATACTTGGATACAGGTACCCACATTGCCATGGGTTTTGGTCTTGCAGGTCTCGCGTATTTGGATCCGGCTGTGTCCGCTCAGCCTGAATTGGCCGGTGCCGTGCTGCTCGGCACGATAATTGGCTCTCAGGCCCCCGACCTGGACACGGTGCTGAAGTTTCGCGGCAATGCCACGTACATTCGCAACCACCGTGGACGGTCCCACTCCATTCCCGCCATTCTGATCTGGGCAGGACTCATCAGCGGAGGAATTTATGCCTTTTTCCCGGGCATCTCTTATCTTCATCTGCTATTGTGGACGCTGCTGGCCGTGGTTGTCCATGTGTCGATTGACTTGTTTAACTCATATGGCACGCAGGCAATACGTCCGTTTTCGAAACGCTGGATTTCGTTTAATGTAATTAATATTTTCGACCCGTTTATTATGGGCATTCATCTTATCGGTTTTCTTTTCTGGGCTGCAGGATTGCATCCAGGCCATGTATTCAGTGTGGTTTACGCTGTAATGGTGACCTATATCATTCAGCGCATGTTTGCTTACCGTAAGCTCGTTCAGCTCGTAAAAGAAGACCTCGGAGAAGAAGGCCATTATATTCTGCTTCCGACGATTCGCTGGACACGCTGGGGCGTTGTGGCCGAGACGGACACTGCATCTTATGTGGGTGAATTGCACGGGAAAACTGTCATCTGGCATGACACCTTCTACAAGAAAGACGAAAATGAAGTCATAGAGAAAGCGAAGATGGATACAAAAGTACAGGCGTTCCTCTCCTTCACCCGCTATCCGCATGTATATACAAAAAAACGGGAATTTGGACACGAAGTACGCTGGATCGACCTGCGCTATCGTACCAAAACCCATTATGCGTTTATCGCGATTGTTCACCTGGATGAGCAACTAAATATCATTGACTCCTATACAGGCTGGGAATATCGTGAACATAAAATCGACAGCAAAGTCATCGTACCGGAATTGGTACTCGAGAAGTCATAGCAAGAATAATAGCCGGGCCGTCTATCTGACCGCCCGGCTATTATTCTATCTATAAAAGATACGCAAAAAAGCTGTGTTCAATCAATTGTCCACAGCTTTGTCACCGGTATATACCCGAGAATTATTTTTTCTTTTTGCCGATGCCCGGCTTCACGTTTTGCATTCTCCTTGTCATCTGATTCAACTGTTTCTGGTTGAGATTCATCCCCATCGAACGGGCAATCTGCTGCAGCTGCTTCTCATCCATCTGCATATTGGTCATTTGATTTTTCAAATACCATACGCCAATGGCGAAGCCGCCGACCAGTCCAATAATCAGCGTGAGAATTGGAATAATATACTCCCACATAGTGCTCGTCCCTTCCACTCGTAATTTTCAGGCAATCAAGTCATATTTTACTTTGCTTACTTCAACTTGTCAAAGTATAGCCGCCCTTTTATGGAGTGAAGAAGTGCTGCGTATAGTATGTTCCATACACCCCCACTCCCAGTTTCTTAAACGAGGGATTGAGTAGACTTTTCCGATGGCCGGCACTGTTCATCCAGCCGAACACCGCTTCAATCGGATCAGGGTATCCCATGGCAATATTCTCGGCTGCCAGCGTATATTTAATTTTTTGTTCCGTCATCAAATCAAACGGTGACTTTCCGTTGTATGTGGTATGAGAGAAATAATTATGATCACTCATATCTTTGCTGTGTTTATAAGCGGAAGCGGCCGCCTGATCGCTCCAGGCAAGTGCTGGAACGTTCTTCTTGGCCCGCTCAACGTTGCTGAGCCATAGCACCTGCTTGGCCGCATGCTGATTAACGGTTGCCGTCTCCGTCGGATAAGAAGGAATATTCGGTTTACGTATATATTGATAGGTGTAGCTGAAATATTTCTTATGGATGAGTTCGGTCGGATTTACAATGCGCAGGCCCAGCAATCGTTTATTATCGAGTGTATCGTAATAAGCGATAATTGCATGTGAATCAGATTTATACAGCACTTTTTCCGTACCATCGTTTTGAAAGATGAATTTCGCACCGTATAGCTCCCATTCGGGTTTTGCTATATATTTCAATTTCTTTTCTACTTCACTTCGGGTTATGCCCACTTTAACTCCATTGTACTGTGCTGACGGGTCGCTTGAGAACAGCTCGATGACATATCCATCGCGGAAGCCGACCCATTGCCTGTCATATACCCACCACTTGGTCTGATTTGCTCCCATATAGGTGGCTTTTGCAGCGCCAAGCCTTGCTTGCACGGTGTCCCATCGGTCGCCAATATCGACTTTGAAACTGGTGGATACACTGCCGACTTTCGTAGGCGAAGGAGAAGTGGTTGTACTAAGATTCGGCTTCTGGCCCAGCCAGACGGAGCGTGTCTTCTGATCATAACCTACCTGTTTGCCCAGCTTCTCCCCTATATAACGTAACGGAACATATGTTGTTCCTTCATATGTAATGGTTTTTGGCACATTGCTGCCGTTATTTTTATAAATTTTCGGATCACTTGTATCTTTTTTCCCATCGAAATAATACGTGACAGGATAGAAATAAGCCGAGATGGTCTCCTTAAAATCGTCAGCTTCACCGGCGCCGGTCCACATCCCTACCGTGAACGCGGCTGTCAGTGCCAGCATGGAAGCCGCAAGCTTGCCTGTCGTTTTCACATGGCAACAACTCCTTGCCGTTTTGTTTTGACTGAGAAAAAAGCGCTCCTAACCGTACTCTACTGGTCAGTGAACGCTTCTCCTCAATAAATGGTACCATCCGGCTTTTTTATTGTCTATAATCCAATGAACGCAAATTCGTTCGAATTAAGCGCGCTGATAGTCTTTTGCAAACTCAGCTGCCGCGTTGCGGGCTCTTTCTTCCGCCGCAGCAAAAATTTCATCTGCTTTATCCGGCGTTGCGGCGATACCTTCGACGAAAATATGGTTGTAATCTGTAATTCCGATAAAGCCCATAATACTGCGCAGATATTTATCTGTAAACTCAAATTCGGCTGCCGGACCTTCTGAATAGATGCCACCGCGTCCCTGGATATGCATAACGCGCTTGCCGGACGCCAGCCCCTGCGCTCCTTGCTCTGTATACCTGAATGTTTTGCCTGCGATTACGATATTGTCGATATACGCTTTCAGCATCGGCGGATAGCTCAAATTCCACATCGGCGTTACGAAGATCACTTTATCTGCTGCCATGAATTGCTCCAACAGTTCTGTCATGCGGCCAAGTACGCGTTGTTCTTCATCATTCAGCTCTTCGTTTTGTGCTACTTTGCCCCATGCGCCAAGCACCAGACCATCGATGAACGGAATGTCTTCTTTATACAGATCAAGGCGTTCAATGGTATCTTCGGGGCTGTGCTGCTGGTACTCTTTCAGGAAGCTCTCTCCTAATTTAAGGCTGAACGACATATCTACAGGTTTCGGATTTGCGGTTACATACAGAACTTTTGCCATGATAATCTCTCCTTCGATAATTTTAAGTTAGTCATTAACTAAACAAATTATACCTCATTATTTTTAGTAAGTAAAATACTTTTTATTCCACTCTGCAGTTTATATATGCAAAATTATCAAGTTAAGAAACTCGGTTTCAGGAAAATCATCCTGCTTTCCGGTATCCCGGAATACGCTAATTCTCTCTGTTCTGCAATACGCGAATTTCGCGCCAGCGACCGAAACGATAATAAGCCCCTGCAAACAGCGCACTGATAATAAAGCTTGCCCCCATACCGTATGCGATCCCCTGCTCGCCTACCCATCTGGAAAAAAAGGCGGTCAAGGGATAGCGCAGCACCCAGAAGGAGATAAAATTCAACACCAGAATTTGCATCATGCCGCCTGCACCGCGAATAATCCCGTTCAGCACAAAATTAATGCCCAGGAATGGATAGAAAAAGCAGACAGTCGCAAGGTACGTCGTCCCAAAAGCGATAGAAGCCGGATTATCCACAAATAAGCCCAACAGAAGCGGGGCCGATGCATAGACCAGCAGGGCAATGGCCAGTGATACGCTGACGATAAGAATCATACCGCTGCGTGCAATATCGCTCACCCTCTCCCATTTTCCGGCTCCTATATTCTGTCCGGCCATGCTGTTAATGGCGGAGCCGAGCGTTACGATCGGCAGCATAATCAGGCTATCCATTCTTTGGGAAGCGCCAAAACCGGCAACCACGTCTGCGCCGAACGTATTTACGACACTCATAATCGCCATCATGCCGCCCGAGATTACCATCATCTGTAAACCAGCAGGACTTCCGAGCTTGAAAATTGCCGTCGCATACATACGGGACGGGATATGCGGGCGCATAAACGGGATTTTCCCCGTCTGCTTCGTATATACCAGCGCATAGATAAACGAGAAGCACTGAGACACAACCGTGGCCACTGCAGCCCCGATAACCCCCATCTCGAAATACGCGATAAACAACGGATCAAGCACCGTATTCAGAAGCACTGCCATAAATACGAAGCGGATCGGGGTTCTGCTATCCCCAAGCGCCCGCAGCACTGTACCGATGAAGTTATATCCGAACAGGAATACTATCCCCAGAAAGTTCACCTGCAAATACTGGGTGGCCAGCTTATGAATGGTGGGTGGTGTTTGAATGAGCGTCAAAATATATGGCGATAGAAAGTAGCCCAGAATGCCGATGCCGATGGACAGCAGGGCAAATACGACGACGAACGCATTGAGCGACTCCTTCAACCCCTCTTCATCCCGCGCTCCTTTACGCTGAGCGAGAATGGTCAGCGTGGCTCCGTTCATCCCGATGATGAACGACAGCATGGTAAATAAAACTGTCGCTGAGACAGAAACAGATGCCAGCGCATCAGATCCGATTAGATTCCCGACCCAGAGACTGTCAATGAACTGATAGGATGTTTGAAGTACATTGGTTAAAAAAATCGGCAGGGAAAAAACAATCATCTGCCGCATGATGTTCCCCTCAGTAAAGTCTAAATTTCTTGAGGCCATAAATTTTCCTCTCTCCTGCTTACATTTTGGTTTCTATAATTTTCATCCTCCCTGAGACTACTATAGAAACTCTAGTACCTATCATATCATTTGTAGGCCCGGTTAAGGAGGTATTCGATGTGCTTTAGCTTGGAAACACAAAAGAGCACGGTTCATTCGCTACTATTCTTACCCTGTTTTCCCTGAGTAAAAAAATTTTTTATCTACATTATCCGTCACAAAAAGAAGGGACGCGGTGTCTATATAGTGAACCACTTGGAAAGGAGGAAAGGAAATGGAGGTCCGTGTCGCCTTGACAAAAGAAAATAGCCTCGCTTCCACGAAAACGGAAGACTTTCAGGAACTTTTTAAAACGTACTATCCACATATAGTCCGGCAAATTATGCGTATCGTCCGGGAAAAAACGGTCGCTGAAGATATCGCGCAGGATGTTTTTCTGAAGCTGTACCATGCTGACCGCTCCGGGATTGACAACATTCCAGCCTGGCTGACAAGAGCATCAATTCATGCGGCTTATAATGCCATACGGTCTGATAAGCGACGCCTGACGCGCACGAAAAAAGCCGATGACGAACGGAACGCCCACTGCCCTTCTTCTGAAGAAATTTGGCTAAAGCAGGAGGACATTCTGGCGGTGCGCGAAGTGCTGACCGAAATGGATGAACGCGATCGAACATTGCTACTAATGAAATATTCCGGATTCAATTATAAAGAGCTGGCGCAAGCCGTCCAGGTGGAGAGTTCTTCTGTCGGAACGCTGCTCTCCCGCGCCAGGACTAAATTCCGCACCATGTATAAACAAATGAGGGGGTATTGCAAATGAAATGTCCGAATGAGGAATTTCTGCAGGCTTATCTGGACGGCGAGCTGGATCGCGAGATGCGAAAAGCATTCACCGCCCATCTCGAACATTGCGCCGGTTGCCGTAGCCGCATGGAAGAAACCAAGCAGCTGGATCGGTGGGTCGAAATCGCGCTTAACGAGGCGCTGGCCGAACCTGCTCCTGTCGACTATGCTGTTAACACTGAAACGGCCTGGCAGCAGTTCGAAAAACGGCTTGCGCAACATGGCGCATCATCTACCGAACAAAGGAGACAAAAAATGATGAAAAAATCGTATAAAAAATGGATGACGGGCACTGCCGCAGCTGCCGTACTGATCGGCGCACTCACCATCCCGCAGGTGCAGGCAGCGGCCAGCAATTTCCTGTCCATTTTCCGGATCGATCAGGTAGAAATGGTCAAGCTAACCCAGTCCGACTTGCAGGAAATTGAAAACTGGATGAACGCGGCTCCCAATGGCGTCAAAGAAATCAAAGGAATCGGTAAAATATGGGTAGATGAACAAACGCGGCAGCACGGTTCCCGTTATTTTGAAACGGCCAAAGAGGCGCAAGAAGCGGGATATGCGCTTCCTTCCGCACCACAGGGCTACCATATCAGCACCGTGAATGTTTCTCCGAAATTTACACTGCATGCCCAGCTGGATACGGAGAAAGCAAACGCGCTGCTAAAGCAGGTTAAGGCGGATGCCCGGTTTGATGAGAAACTAAACAACAAGCCTTTTGCCCTAACCGTTCCCCAGACTATGCAATTTGAATTTATCGCTGCAGACAAGCAAGAGGCGAAGCGGACTGTTCATCCATCCGGCGAACTACACTATACAATAATAGGTGCACCCGAAATAAAAGTGCCCGAAGATGTGGACCTGAATAAATTACGCAGTACTGTTCTTTCGCTTCCCTTCATTCCACAAAATGTAAAGCAACAGCTGGCGGGCATCGAGAATTGGGAACGTACCCTCCCCATTCCATACGTAACGGATGACAAACACCGGACACATGAAGTGACCGTACAAGGGGTCAAAGGCTTTGCTTATGAAACCGAGCATCAGACTTTCTTAATCTGGCAAAAAGACGGGAAAATTCATTCCCTTACAGCGTATGACAGTAAAAACGAAAAACATACGGATGCTTTAATCAGTCTGGCGAACCAGATGCAATAAGTGACTGGCAAAGAGCGGCTCCCCCGGCGGGAGGAGCTCTCTTTGTGTTTGGGGAGGAAAACGAATGAGCGACTACGTAATCGAAACACACCGACTTACCAAGCAATATAATAATGGCGCAGGATGCCGCAATATCTCCCTGTCCGTGCCAAGGGGTACCGTATTCGGCTTTCTCGGTCCGAACGGGGCGGGCAAGAGTACGTTTGTCCGGACCCTTCTCGGACTTCTTGTGCCGACGGACGGGACGGGACATATTCTTGGCGCCCCCATCGGCAGTGTAAAGTCCTGGGAGAATGTGGGCTATCTGCCGGAATTGTTCCGGTATCCCGAGTGGCTTACCGGACGTCAACTGCTTGAGACACACGCAGGCTTGTGCGGACTTGCCCGCGACGAGCGTAAGAAACGAATTCCCTTTCTTCTTGACCGTGTCGGTCTTAGCGGACGCGGCGAAGAAAAAATCCGCGGATATTCGAAAGGAATGCAGCAGCGTATTGGACTGGCCTGCGCCCTGCTCTCAAATCCTGACGTTGTCTTCCTCGACGAACCGACGTCCGCGCTCGATCCGATCGGGCGGCGGGAAGTGAGGGAGTTGATGAACGAGTTGCGCAACGAAGGAAAAACGGTATTCTTAAATAGCCATCTACTCAGCGAAGTAGAAAGCGTATGCGATTATATCGCTATTATTCATAAAGGAGAGCTTATTGTGCAAGGGGAATGGCGTAAGTTGTCCGCAGTAAAGGCCCAGGTGGAAATCGCGCTCGCTCCGCATGCGGATGGATTGTGGGAAAGCCTGGCTCCTATCGTAGTGAAAGCAGAGCCGATACGAAAGGAAGATGACCGCTCGTACTGGCTGGTAACACTGTCCGATGAACGCGATATTCCCGTGCTTATCCACCGCTTAAGCGAGGCGGGCATCTCGCTGTACCATGTTATCCCGCGTATCCCCCGGCTTGAAGATGTCTTTATGTACTGGGTAAGCCGAAAGGAGAGTGAATCTTTCGATGTGGATTATCGCTAAGCTTACCTGTAGAGAAATTTTATCCAAACGCATCTTTCACATTACGCTATTTATGTCATTCGCCTTCCTCCTTTTTTATGCGGTTGCCACCTATTTTGCGGCCCGGGAAGTTGGCGAGGATTTCACCAACCGCCCAGTTTCTGCTGATTTTGCGCTTGTCCAGAGCTTTTTCGCAACACAGATACTGGGTGTCGGACTCTATTTCGCATCCTTTGTAACCGCACTGTTGGCGATTCTCAGCAGCGTTGGAAGCATCGCCGGTGAAATTGAAAGCCACCAGATTGACACGATGCTCGCCCGTCCGATACATAGGCGTTCCGTGATTTTCGGCAAATTTGCAGGTTTAGGCTCTCTGCTTGTTATTTATGCCGCTTTTCTATTCCTCGGTGTATTACTTATCAACCAGTGGATTGGCGGTGAACTTCTTCGCGTAGAATTTACCGTGGTTCAGGCCGCGAAAGCGCTCGCTATTTTCGTCATGCAGCCGCTGCTGCTTATCGCTGTTGCCCTGCTCTTCAGCAGCATGATGACGACCGTAAACGGAGGAATCGTGCTCATTATATTGTACGGCATCGGCTTTATCGGAGGATTCGTGGAACAGCTCGGTGTTTTGATGGAGAAGCCGACGTTGTCTAATATCGGAATCATTTCCAGCCTGGTGTTTCCGCTTGACTCCCTCTTCAGAAAGATGACGGTGTATCTATTCGATTCAGCGGGTGATCCTTTATCATTCGCTGCGCAGGGATTGTTTGGCAGCCTATCGACGCCAAGCGGGGCTATGCTCATGTACGCAGCTTTATACGGATGTGCAGCTCTCTGGCTTGCGGTACGCCGCTTTTCGTCCCGGGATCTATAGGCACCTCTGTCGTTTTCACTATGTTATTCTGGAAATTATGCCAAACCGCATCGAATACTTCGCGGGTGAAACCGAGCCGGAAGTATGGAAAGCATAATACAAAAAGCGAACAGGCAGAAGCTATCGTAAGCTCTGCCTGTTCGCATCTTTACTGTTTTATTCTTTGACGATCTCAAAGCGGATTTCTTTGTCCGTGCGCGGCACTTTAATCAGTGTCGAAGGATGCGTAATCACCTGTGTATACATCTTACCCGGCTCCGGATCTTTGTATTTTACTTTCACGACTACTTTGTTTGCGCGCTCTGTCACGCCCACCACCTCAACGCCATAGCCCCCATTCGGCTTCTGGCCCCGGGCTACCGCCGCGTAGATGCCATCTTCATCCCAGATGCTGCCTGTAAACTCTTGATTTTTGTGATCATCAAACCACTGCTGGATACGCGGAGAAATTACCGGCTGCGCACCGTCAGAAGGATAAATCACATCGAACGTCCATTCTTTTTCGGTCATATTCTGTTCCCCCAGAGAAATTATACCGTTCTTCGCATCATATCCCACCTGATAGCCAAGCTTCTCGGAAATGAAGCGCAACGGCACATACGTTGTATTCTGATGAATAAACGAGGCCGGTACATAATTTTTGCCGTTAAAATACTGTTGCTCTCTATCGCTTGGCTGTACTTCTTTGCCGTCCATCATAAAAGAAATTGGCTTTACGCTTACATCTATTTTTGTCAATGCTGCATACGAAAATCCGGCTGCACTCATTAATCCAATCCCCGCCAATATCCCTGCCGCAAACGTTGTGACTATGCGTTTCTTCATTAGTATCACCTCGTGTATTTATTCCTGTATCTTTATAGACGAATAAACTACGATTAATGCATACAAAAACTATCAAGAAACCTATCTTACTTCATCGGCATGAGTTTTGCAAAGGTAATGGTTGTATAGTCTGGTTCAGTTTCCTTTTGGAAGATTGTTTTTTTATAATCAATATATACTACATATACATACGAACGTAATGGCCGGATAAGGAGGAGTGTTATGTTTTACTGGCAGGATGTCATGCGGCCTCTCCCGCCCGTGCTCTCCGTTCACGCTTCGCTCGACGACATTCTTGGACGGATATGCACATCGGAAGAAAGCGAACTGTTTTTATTGGAAAAAGACGGCGCTATTATCGGGTATAGTTCCTATTTTCGGCTAATGGACTATATACGGAATACAGGAGGGACAGACGATCCGTTTCCGTACGAGACCGATCTTGTCCCGGTGTCTGTTGGTAAACCGGTTGCGTTTTACCATAATATGCGCGTCTATGTCATCTATAATGCACAAGGCATTCCGGTCGGCTGCACAACGCGCGAAGACGCGGAGAATAAAATGGCACACCTGCGACTCCGCGAGATGAAGCGAACGTTCGACAGCGCGGGCATCGGCCTCATAACGACCGACCTTGCATTCCGCATAACATCCATGAACGAAACGGCCGAATCTCTGCTTGGCCTACGTCAGGATCTGCTGATCGGTCGCGATTACCGCTCGCTGATTGATACGGAGGCCGATTTGGAAGCCGTTCTTTGCGGCAAACGTTTTTTCAATAAAGTTAGCCGGTTTAACCATAAAGAATTAATCGGAAACTTCTCTCCTGTACGGGATAAAAAAGAAATTCATGGAGTTATTCATCTATTCTACCAGCGTGAGCAGTACGAAGCGTCTCTAAACGAAATCGAATATGTGCGAAACTTGAACGCGGACCTGCAGGCGCTGTATTCTTCTTCGAACGAAGAAATTATCGTTGTCAATCACGAAGGGACGATTATCCGGGTGGCAGGCACCTTGCAAAAAGAGTTCTGGCAAACCGATAATCCGTCCGAATTAATCGGACTCAATACACTGGAACTAGAAGCCAACTCCTTCTTCTCTCCATCTGTCACCCGCCTGGTGCTGGAAAGTGGAAAAAAAGAAGGAACCGTGCAAACGACCCGTTCCGGGCATAAAATGTGGGCGGTCGGAACGCCGATTTACCATAATAATCAACTGGAGCGTATCGTGATCATTTCACGCGACATTTCTGAGTTAAACCAGCTTCGGGAAGAAGTAGCGGAAGTAAAGCGCCAGAAACAAACAGCACTCATCTACCGGTCAAAGAAAATGGAAGTCATCGCCGAAAAAGCGCGGCGTATCGCGCAGGTTGACTCTACAATCCTTCTCATCGGCGAATCCGGTGTCGGCAAAGAGGTGCTCGCTACCCTTATTCATCAGGAAAGCCCGCGTAGCAAAGGACCCTTCATTCGGGTAAACTGCAGTGCTATTCCTGAAACATTAATTGAGAGCGAGTTGTTCGGTTATGAAAAAGGCGCATTTACCGGGGCCGACGCAGCGGGAAAACCCGGCTTTTTCGAGATGGCGCACGGCGGTACCATTTTCCTTGACGAAGTATCCGAGCTTCCTCTTCATCTGCAGGCCAAGCTGCTTCGTGTACTGCAGGAGAAAGAAATTATACGGGTGGGCGGTACAAAAACATTCTCTATCTCTATCCGGGTCATTGCCGCCTCCAATCGCAATCTCGAAGAAATGGTCAGACAGGGGCAGTTCCGCCAGGATCTTTATTACCGGTTAAACGTGATACCGATCCGGATTCCGCCATTGCGCGAACGCAGAGAAGATATTATGTCTCTGGCCATGCATTTTTTGCTGAAGTTCAATGAAATGTACGGGCTCAACAAAAATTTTTCCCGCGACGCCATCCGTGTACTTGAGGGCTATGACTGGCCGGGCAACGTGCGGGAACTGCAAAACATTGTGGAGCGGCTAATGGTTACGTCAGGACGGGATCTCATTACGGAAGAGGAAGTCATTCCTGCCCTGTACGATACGCCACTCTCCAGAAACAAAGATACATTTACAATAACTGAAATTATGCCGCTCAAAGATGCGGTGGAAAAGGTGGAAACGGAGCTTATCCGGCTCGCTATGCAAAAGTACCGCACTGCAGCCGAAGTGGCCAGGGTACTTGAAGTAAGCCCGGCGACCATAAGCCGGAAAATCAATCAGTTGATCAAGAAAAAGTCATAACAGGGGATGACACACCATGTTCTATTTACCGGAGACTCGATTTGATTTTGGCGGTGACGAATATATTTATGCCGAGATATCGCGGGAGATGAGCATCGAGATCAATTTTAAAGTTCAGGCTATCACACGGGAAATTATCCGGCGTCGTCTGCCCGGAGTCATAGAAGTCTGTCCGGCCAATACCGGGTATCTTGTCCAATATGAGCCGGAAAAGGTATCCCCCTACAAACTGCTGGAAATTATCCGTGAAATCGACGCCCGTTACAGCGATTTCTCCGCACTAACGCTGCCTTCGCGCATGATTGAAATACCGATTTGGTATAATGATCCGATTACATACGAGTATGCGGCCAAATTCCGTGATCGTCATCAGAATCCCGGCGGCTCTAACTTCGAGTTTGTTATGAAAATTAATGGATTTACCGAGCCCGAACCTTTTATCGAGGCTCACACCGCTACTCCATTTTTGGTAACGATGATGGGCTTCCTGCCGGGAACCGTGTGGGAATATCCGCTTGAAACAAGAAAAGACCATGTACTGCAGGCGCCCAAATATTTAAGCCCACGCACGGACACACCAATGCGGGCGGTTGGGATTGGCGGTGCATTTACCGTAATCTATCCCACGGCAGGCTCAGGTTCCTATCAACTCATCGGTATGTCCGCCATACCGGTCTATGCGGCAGAGCCGCAGACGGTCGCTATGCTGGGCGGGCGTTTTCTGGGTAAACCAGGGGATATTTGGAAACATCGCAGCATAACGGAGAATGAATACCATAAAATTTTAAGGGAAGTCGAAGAAGGTTCATACCGCCCCACCATACGTGAGATCGAGTTTAAACCAGCCGATTTTCTTGCGCATGGAAGCGACTATTTGCAAATCTTGTTGAAGGAAGGAGGATTTGCATGATTCATGTACTTGAAGGCGGCCTGCTGACCACCGTGCAAGATGCCGGTCGCTTTGGTTACTATAGTCAAGGAGTTGCGCCCGCCGGTGCAGCCGACCCGTTCTCGTTTACGGTTGCCAACTGGCTGGTCGGGAATGAAGCGAATGCCGCCGCACTGGAGGTTATGCTGAGAGGCCCGCGCCTGGCCTTCGAAGAAGAAACCGTAATTGCCGTCACCGGTGCTCCGTGCCGTCCACACCTCAACACGGAAGAAATTCCGATGTGGGAAGCGATAGCCGTACGCAAAGGCGATGTGCTTTCGTTCAAACATACGAGAGGTGGGGTCCATGCCTACATAGCAGTGGCAGGGCAAATCGAGGTGCCGCCCGATCTGGATAGCCGCTCTACTTATTTAGCGAGCCGTATCGGCGGATTCGGAGGCCGTGCGCTGCGGAATGGAGATCGCTTGCCAGTCGGTTCGCTTCCCTCTATCTTGAATCGAAGGGGTAAAGTAGTGCCCGAATCACTGCGTCCGGTCTTCGCTCCTTCCTTTGATATTCACTTCATTATGGGCATCCGTTCCGATAAGCTGTCAGATGAAGGATTGAAACAATTTTTGAACACGGAGTGGAGAATCTCCACAGAATCGAACCGGACAGGTTACCGTTTTAAGGATGGTCGTATCCCGTTTGCACCGGGTGATCCTCCTTTCGGCGCCGGTAACAATCCGTCCAATGTCGTCGATTATATTTATCCGGTTGGCTCCATTCTCATTCCGAATGAGCAGGAGATCATCGTCCTGCTGAATGATACTCCGACAGGCGGTGGCTATGTAAGTGTTGGCACAGTCATCCGTCAGGATTTGGGCAGGATCGCTCAATCCATGCCGAATGCAACAGTGCGCTTTGTCGCCGTAACGCTGGAGCAGGCATTGGAACTTCGGAAGCAATATCGGCATACACTTCTACAAATAAAAGACTCTCTCTTATCGTAGTCGGCAGGCATTTCAACGCCTGTCTTTTTTTCATTTTTGAAATTTATCTTTCATTTTTGAAACATCTCTTTTTCTTTTCCGTAAAAATCAAGCGTTTGCATTTGGCATTAAATTTGCAATTAACTAAATAATAAAGAAAAGATGAATGCACACGTCCAGGTTGAGCATTCTATAACCGAGTTAGTCAACCGTATTGAGTTCGCAAACCAAAAGGAGACGATGCTATGAACACCATGGAGAAATTGACGACCCGCTTCACTTTCGGGGGCGACGAATTTATCTATGCCGAAGTATCGCGGGCAATGAACGTAGAAGCCAATTTTAAAGTGCTGGCAGTCACGGATGAAATCCGCCGCTGCAATATTCCGGGCGTAACAGAGATTTGTCCGGCCAATGCCTCCTATCTTATCCGCTATAATCCGGATATTATCCGCCCTCTTGACCTGCTCGATGTTCTGAGAGAAATCGATGAACAAAAAAGCGACATTTCTGGACTAACGCTTCAATCACGCGTCGTAGAAATTCCGATCTGGTATGACGATCCGATTACAAAGGAATGCGCCGCAAAATTCAAAGACCGCCATCAAGATCCGTCCGTAAGTAATTTGGAATTTGTTATGAAAATCAACGGTTTCAAGGATAAAGAAGACTTTATCCACGCGCATTCGTCGGCGCCGTACCTTGTCTCTATGGTCGGCTTCGTACCGGGCACGGCGTGGGAATTTCCGCTCGGCGTACCGCAGGAGAATATCATCGAAGCGCCGAAGTACCTTCGTCCGCGCACCCAGACACCGGCGCGCGCTATCTCGATGGCCGGCGCATTCACAGTTATCTATCCGGTGGCCGGACCGGGCGGCTACCAGCTCATCGGCATGTCCGCTGTCCCTGTCTATGATCCGGAACAGAAGCTCGAAGATTTGAAAGACACTCTTATCCTGGCAAAAGCGGGTGACATATGGAAACACCGTCCGATCGATGAAAGTGAATATAATAAGATTGTCGCTGAAGTTGAAGCGGGCACCTACCGCTACAACATTAAATCTATAGAGTTCTCACCGGAAGAATACTTCGCCAAGACGCAGCAGTACCTTAATGAACTAACGGAGGGGATCGCCTATGCTTAAAATTTTAGAACCAGGATTAAGCACGTCAGTACAGGATTTGGGACGCTTCGGCTACTATCATATGGGCATGCCTCCTTCCGGCGCGTTGGACCGCTATTCGTTTCAACTCGGCAACCTGATTGTCGGCAATCCTTACAATACGGCTGCGCTGGAAATTACATTTATTGGTCCGAAAATCGAATTTCAGCGGGAGATGGTAATTGCACTAACCGGCGCGTACGTAAAGCCGCTCGTCAACGGCCAGGAAATTCCAATGTGGCAGGCTGTACGTGTCCGGGAAGGCGACGTGATTTCCTTTACGTTTACGCAGGGAGGTGCACGCGCATACCTGTGCGTGGCCGGAGGCATCGACGTACCGGAAAGATTGGGAAGCCGCTCAACGTACCTGCTCTGCCAGTTCGGCGGCTACGAAGGCAGAAAATTGGAACAAGGCGACATTCTACACACTGGCAATCCCCGGCAGAGTCTGAATGCCATTGAAGGCAGAGCATTACCGGAAGAGTTATGGTGGAAGCAAAACAAGCCGGTTGAACTTCGTGTTGTAACCGGCCTGTGCAGCTATAAAGTGCAGCCGGACAGCCTGTTTAACTTTCTTATGGAGGAGTGGACCGTTTCTACGGAAGCGGATCGGGTAGGATACCGGTATAAAGGAAACAGTCCGCTTACGTTTAAAGATATACCACAGCCGTTTGGCGCCGGTGACAATCCGTCCAATGTCGTCGATATGGGCTATCCGGTCGGCTCCATCCAGGTTCCGAATGGAGAAGAACCCATTATTTTGTTAAACGACGCCGTAACAGGCGGCGGATATATGACAGTAGCGACTGTGATCAGTGTCGACCTGCCCAAAGTGGCACAATCTCTTCCCGGTACACCAACCCGTTTTCTCTCAGTGAGCATTGAACAGGCGATGGCAGCCCGCCAGGAAGAACAACGAAAATTCCGGTATGCGGAAGAAATTCTTGCATCACATCAACGGTATCAAACAAGTTAAATAAATCGAAAGAGGAGCGTCACGAAGATGTTAATCGATATTAACTGCGATATGGGTGAAAGCTTTGGCATGTACGAACTGGGGAACGACGAGAAAATGATGAAGTATGTAAGCACAATTAATGTAGCCTGCGGGTATCACGCAGGCGATCCGCTGGTAATGCGCCGGACGGTAGAACTGGCGAAGCAATACGGGATTAACGTAGGCGCCCATCCGGGATTTCCGGATTTGATGGGCTTTGGACGGAGACGGATGACCGCAACGGCGGAAGAGGTAGAAAATTATATACTGTATCAGGTCGGGGCCCTGCAAGCGTTCCTGCACGCATACGATATGGAACTGTCCCATATCAAGCCGCATGGCGCTATGTATATGATGGCCATGGAAAACGACGATTTAGCCCAGGCAGTGCTTAATGCGACCGAAAAAATTGATAAACGTCTGCCGCTGTTCGCCTTAAATAACTCGTCGCTGGCTCGCCTTGGACAGGAGCAAGGCTTCAATATTGTATTCGAAGTGTACGCCGATCGTGAACACGATGAAACCGGAAGTATCGTCATGACACGTAAAGGCGCAGATTACTCCGATATGAACGAACGGGCCCGCCGCGTCGTACGGATGGTGAAGGAAGGCAAAGTCATTACACATGATGGCAAAGATATCTCTCTGAAAGCGGAAACGGTATGCATTCACGGGGATCATCCGGATGCGCCGAAGCTGGCAGAAGCCATCATTACACATTTGAGAAACGAAAACATCGACATTAAAGCCGGGTTTCTCGCAAATCAGACCCAGTAATCGGGCTATTCACTTTTTCCACACTATAAGCAAAGGCACAGTGGAATTCCGACTGTGCCTTCATTTTTTATAGAATTATCTTTTTTTCAAGATACTCTACAACCTGCTCAGCACAGGCATCGAGCGATCTCGTATCCGTCTCAATGATAAGCTCCGGGCTTTCAGGCTCTTCGTAAGGAGCAGAGATTCCCGTAAACTCCGGGATCCCGCCTGCTCTCGCTTTTTTGTATAAACCTTTTGGATCACGCTTCTCGCATTCTTCGATCGCACATTTCACATAGATTTCAATAAATTCGCCATCTTCTACCAGGCTACGGGCCAGCTCTCGGTCTGCACGATACGGAGAAATGAAAGCCGTCAGCACAATAACACCTGCATCGACAAACAATTTTGATACTTCACCGATCCGGCGGATATTTTCCGTCCGATCCTCCGGAGTAAATCCGAGATCTTTGTTAATACCATGTCGAATATTGTCTCCATCTAGCAGGTATGTGCGCAACCCTTTCTCATATAGCCTGCGCTCCACTTCGTTGGCCAGCGTCGATTTTCCTGCGCCTGACAGGCCTGTGAACCATAGTACCGCACTTTTATGTCCATTTTTCCGCTGACGATCCTGTTTCGTTACATTCGTCTGGTGCCAGATAATGTTTGCGTTATGGGACGCCATAATGCTCTACTCCTCCCTACTCGCTCCGTTATTTGCCTACAGCTACTTTCATGCCACGAATCAGCACTTCCACCACTTCCGGACGACTAAACTCCGGCGGCGGCGCCTCGCCCTGGCTCAGCATCTCCCTTACCTTGGTACCGGATAAGTGCAAATGATCTTCCGAACTATGCGGGCACGTCTTGGCTGACGCCATGTTGCCGCATTTCTTACAATAGAAGCTGTGTTCAAAAAACAACGGTGTAATTCCCAGTTCATCCGCCGTAAAGTCCGAGAAAATCAGCTGTGCGTCATAGGTGCCGTAATAATTACCGACGCCAGCATGGTCGCGCCCGACAATAAAATGGGTGCAGCCGTAATTCTTGCGCACCAACGCATGAAAAATCGCTTCACGCGGTCCTGCATAGCGCATTGCCGCCGGGAACACGGCCAGGAAAACACGGTCTGACGGATAATAATTTTTTAGCAGCACCTGATAGCTTTCCATCCTGATGTCAGCTGGAATATCATCCGCTTTCGTCTCCCCAACCAGTGGATTCAAAAACAGTCCGTCGACAATCTCAAGTGCAGTCTTCTGAATGTATTCATGCGCACGATGCACCGGGTTGCGCGTCTGGAAGCCAACTACCGTTTTCCATCCCCGCTTTTCGAATACCGCCCGCGTCTCGCTAGGATCAAGGTAAAACTCTTTAAACTGTTTTTTTTCCGGACGCTTTACCAGCGTAATCGGGCCTGCTACATAAACGGCCGGACGGCTCCACAGCTTTTTGACGCCCGGATGCGCCAATTCAGTGGTACCATATACATTCTGCGCTTCTACTTCTTTATCCGGCGTATACAGCTCTGCCACTTCGATAACGCCATAAACCGCGCCCTGATAAACTAACTTGACCGTATCTCCGGGCGCAAGCCGCGCAGCTGCCTCTTCCGTCACCGGCAGTGTAATGGGAATACTCCATACCGTGCCATCAGCCAGGCGCATCGTATGCACCACGCTCTTATAATCTTCTTCTCCGAGAAATCCAGTCAGCGGGCTGTACGCCCCGATTGCGAGCAATTCCAAATCCGACAACGCGAATGCATCCAGCTCGATTTCCTTTGTTATTTTGCCTGTGTCATATGAGAAATTGATACGGTTGACCAGCGTACCGCCATGCGGTTGATTTGTGCTCATGTAGGGTTACTCCTTTTCTATTCTACTGTATAAGACGATTATTGATGCAGGCCGCATTCTGTCTTGTGGCTTCCGCTCCAGCGGCCGGCACGGGAATCTCCTCCGCCTTCCACCGGTAAGGTACAGTATTCGCATCCGATACTCGGATAGCCTTTGTCATGCAACTCGTTGTACGGAAGATGATATAGTTTGATGTAGTTCCATACGTCGTCCCATTTCCAATGAATCAGCGGACAAATTTTAATGGACTCAAAGCGGCGGTCGATATTGACAAACTGCGTATGAGCGCGAGTCGGAGATTGCTCCCGCCTCAGTCCCGACAGCCAGGCGACCGCGCCCTGCAGCACCTCTTCGAGAGGTTGAAGCTTCCGCAGCCTACAGCACATATCCGGATCGGTCTTCCACAATTCCGGTCCGTATTGCGCCGCCTGTTCCTCCGCGGAAAGCGACGGCTCCTTCATCTCGATGCGCAACTTAGGATATTTGGCTTTAACGCGCTTGATTACCTCATATGTTTCCTTGAAGTGAAAGTGCGTATCAAGAAACACAATCCGTGCGTCAGGACGTACCCGACTGATTAAATCAACCAGCACCATCCCCTCCGCACCGAAACTACAGGCGTATACCAATCCGTCACCGAATTGACCGTACGCCCACTTCAATACGTCCAACGCATCCTTATTCTCCAGCTCTTTATTAACCGCTTCAAATCGTTCGGTCGTTAGTGTCTTATAAGAAAGTAGTGTATCCGACACCTAACTCCCTCCTCCCTGATCATGAATAGTACTTTTCTCTTTGCGAATCGTGTGGGACAAACTGATGGACCCGACCTTAGATTCTGCCAAAGACGAAATCCGTTTTCCGCCATTCCGCTTGCGCCGATATTCATGGCAAAAAACAGGGCTGCGGCAATAGCCACATAGATCATCATAGTTCAATCACATACCCCCATCCCGCTTCAGCCGGCTTTTTTTCTACAATGGCCAGTTCTTTGATCAATTTAGACGGCAGAAAATAGCGGTCAATCTGGTTCTGTGCGCTGCGAAACGCTTCTTCTTCATTATCGTGAATCACGACCACGGCGGCTCTCGATTCATCGCTGAAAATCACTTCAAATCGGTATGCAAACATAGCCTTTACCCTTTCCTTCTCTCTCGTCTTCGGGCCTTCTCTTCTTTACTCTTGATTTATACGAGTTGCCCCAATGCTGCATTTAATCGTTCTTGAAACGGTTCAACTCCGACGCGCTGCACGAAATCGAAGAAGCTTTCTCCTCTTTGTTTTTCTTCCTTATAGTAAGCCAGCAGCGGCAGCACGGCCCTATGCAATTGCTCTCCCAGCACGCGCCCTTTTAGTTTTTGATTGAACTGCGCATTCCTTCCAAGCGTTCCGCCGAGGAAAATGTCAAACGCGTCTTTCATACCGTCTTCCGTCTTAATCAGCGCTCCCTGGAAACCGATATCGGCAATTTGCCGCTGTCCGCAAGAGTTCGGGCATCCGACCATATGCATGCGAATCGGCTCATCCAACTCTACATGGGCATCGAGATACTCCGCGAGTTGACGCATTCTTTCCTTTGTCTCGACCAATGCAAGGTTGCAGAACTCAATACCTGTACAGGACACGGCGAACGCTGTAAAATGCTTCGGATACGGTGTCAAACGCTCTAACACTTTTTCTTTAAGCAACAGCTCGATTTTTTCGTTCGGAACACCGGTAATCACAATATTTTGCGAGTTGCATGTGCGAAGCGAACCGCTGCCGTACTCATCCGCAAGACGTGCCAGCTCTTCCAACTCTTGCGCGGACATCCGGCCGACCGGAACGGACAGGCCCACATAACTCAAACCCGGCTGACGTTGTTCATGCACGCCGGTGAAATAACCCGCATTCCAGCCTGCGATTTTGTCTTCGCCACGTGTATTCAGCTCGCCAACCAGCTCTTTTAACTTCTCAAGGAATTTCTCCGCGCCCCAATCGGCGACCAGGAATTTGAGCCGGGCATGGTTGCGCTTCTGACGGTAGCCGTAATCGCGGAAGATTGTCGTAACACCGACCGCGACCTTGACGACTTCTTCCGGTCGTACGAACACATCAAGTTGCTGGGCGAGGTAAGGACGTGCCGACAGACCTCCACCGACCCAGACATGGAAGCCGATGACTTCTTCACCGTCGATAACTTTGGTCGCCGGCGTAAATGCAAGGTCGTTAATCTCAGCGTGCCCTGCGTTGTAAATGTTGGCGGAAATCGAAATCTTATATTTACGCGGCAAATTTGAGAAATCACGGTTCATTAAAAATGTATCCGACAATTCTTTCACCAGCGGCGTCGTATCGATTAACTCGTGCGGGTCGATTCCTGCCAGCGGGTTACCTACAATGTTACGCGGACAGTCGCCGCACGCTTCGAACGAAGACATTCCCACGGAAGCAAGCCGTTCAAAGATGTCCGGAAGTTGCTCTACGCGCAGCCAGTGGAACTGCACCGCCTGGCGGGTCGTAATATCAACCAGGTCTTTGCCATAATCCCGTGCAATGCCTGCCAGTACACGTGCCTGATCAGATGACAGGTTGCCGGACGGAATTCGTACCCGCATCATGAAATGTCCGTCTTTCGGACGCTGCTGATAGACTCCGGCCCACTTGAAACGGTCCATGTCATCCGGCGTAATCGATTCAAATCCGGTTTTGGCGTATTCGTAAATATCCTCAATTACGTCCAGTCCGTCTTTTTCCAGCTTCGCCAATTCATTTTTGTTCAAATTCCCCCTATCGTTTGCCCAGAATGCTGTGTAAGCCATGCTTCTCTCTCCTCTCAATCAAAATTCACGCAGTGACAACGTGGGACAGTTGCTGCTCGTACCAGGCAAGCTGTTCTCGCAGGCGCACAACTTCACCGACGACAATAATCGCGGGAGACTTAAAACGCGCTTGCTGCACCTTTTCCACAATCGTCTCGAGCGTACCGATAAGAGTTTCTTGATTCTCATATGTTCCCCAGCGCACAAGCGCCACAGGAGTCTCTTTCCTACGGCCATGCTGGCGCAGATTTCGCACAATATCCGGGAGATTGCCGACACCCATGTAGAAGACCAGCGTATCCACGGCAGTCGCAAGCTTCTTCCAATCAATCCCACTTTGTTCCTTATCTGCAGCTTTATGGCCGGTTACAAACGCAACAGAAGAAGAATATGCACGATGTGTAACCGGAATCCCCGCATAGGCAGGGGCCGCAATCCCCGAAGTGATACCCGGCACTACTTCATAGGAAAGACCTGCTGCCAGACAGGCTTCCGCCTCTTCTCCGCCGCGCCCGAAAACAAATGGATCGCCTCCTTTCAAACGAACTACCTCTTTGCCCTCCAATGCCTTTTCAACGATAATTCGGTTGATTTCGGATTGGGGGAGCGAGTGATGATCCGCTTGTTTGCCACAGTAAATGCGCTCCGCCTCTTGTTTTGCGTAATCCAGCAGCTTTGGACTGGCCAGCCGATCATAAACGACGACATCCGCGTGCTGCAGAAGTTCAAGACCGCGTACCGTGATTAATTTCGGATCACCGGGGCCAGCCCCTACAAGATAGACCTTTCCTTGTGTCATGCCGTCTCTCCTTTCATCGTTTTTAATTAAATGCATTAGCTTAGTTGGTTTACTGCAATAAAAAACCCTTCTTCATAATGAAGAAGGGTTCGTATATGCCTTTCGACCCCTCTTCCTCATCTTTGAGCATTGCTCTCTGGAATTGGCACCTAACCGCATTAGGTTGCCGAGACTTCATCGGGCCAGTCCCTCCGTCTCTCTGGATAAGAAAGAGAATCCATATTATTTTAATTTGATTTATTCAATTGATTGGTTTTGATTATACCTTGCTTTTTTTCAAATAGCAAGAACTTTTCAAACAAAATGCGGCTCAATACCAGAAAATGTAGTTGACTGTTCGAATGTACCTCATGTGTGACAAGGAACAGGAAAAGGGATAGACATGTCACTTTGTTACATTCTGCAGGGGCGATACAGAGGCCGCTCCATAAGGGTAAGCTAAAATTTCAAAATCCAAGTCACAAAAGACTTAAAATCAAGTCTTTTGTGACTTGGATTTTCTCTTTATCTTTTCTCTTTTTTCGTGTTTTCTGTGATTTTTTCTATTTCAGAAGTTGGCATACTTATTGCTTCTACATAAAAACGAGGTAAAAATTTTATTTTTACACATTCTATTTCTGTTATTTACTATTTAAGGAGGTATCCACATGAGCTATAAATTCGCTAACGTGAAAACTGAATTGCCAGGACCAAAAGCTAAAAAACTTCTTGAACGTCGTAAACAGTACGTACCAAAAGGAATCAGCAACGGAATTCCTACATTCGTAGAAAAAGCCCAGGGCGCTCTTCTTACCGATGTAGATGGCAATACATTTATCGATTTTGCAGGTGCAATCGGTACCATCAATGTAGGACACTGTACACCGGAAGTCGTGGAAGCACTGCATGATCAAGTAGATAAATACATCCATACCGGCTTCAACGTTATGATGTACGAACCGTACATCGAGCTGGCAGAACGTCTTGCCAAACTGGCACCCGGTAATCATGAGAAGCAAGTGATGTTCTTGAACAGCGGTGCGGAAGCGGTGGAAAACGCCGTGAAAATCGCACGCAAATATACGAAACGCCAGGGTGTCGTCGTTTTCTCCCGCGGCTTCCATGGACGCACGCTGCTTACTATGACGATGACCAGCAAAGTAAAACCTTATAAATTCGAATTCGGCCCGTTCGCGCCGGAAGTATACAAAGCGCCGTACCATTACGAATATCGTCGTCCGGAAGGCATGAGCGCAGAACAGTACGATGATTATATCTTAAACGAATTCAAGACATTTCTGCTGGGCGATGTGGCACCGGAAACGATTGCCGCCGTCGTAATGGAGCCGGTACAAGGGGAAGGCGGATTTGTCGTTCCTTCCAAAAAATTCGTACAGGGCGTAGCAGAAATTTGTAAGCAGCACGGTATCGTGTTCGTTGCTGACGAAATTCAAACAGGCTTCTCCCGTACGGGTAAATTGTTTGCGGTAGAGCACTTCGATGTAGTACCGGATCTGATGACCATCTCCAAATCCATGGGCGCGGGTCTTCCT
>NZ_DFMZ01000114.1:0-23777 GCF_002375825.1 Aneurinibacillus sp. UBA3580 | reverse complement strand
GTCTTCCGATCAGCGGCGTTATCGGACGCAAAGAAATTATGGAAGTGGCCAATGCGGGCGAGCTTGGGGGTACCTATGCGGGAAGTCCGCTCGGATGCCGTGCAGCGCTTGCCGTGCTCGATGTAATCGAGAAATATGACCTTAATGAAAGGGGCCGTGTAATCGGCGAGAAAGTGATAGAGCGCTTTAACCATCTTGCGGAAAAATACGATATAATTGGAGACGTACGCGGTTTGGGTGCTATGTGCGCGATGGAATTTGTCAAAGACAAACAAACCAAAGAACCAAACAAAGAAATTGTGGGCACAATTATTAATGAAGCCAACAAACGCGGCTTAATTACATTGAGCGCGGGCTTATACGGCAACGTAATACGCGTATTGATGCCGCTCGTCATTACGGACGAACAGCTCGAAGAAGGCCTCGACATCCTCGAAGAATCCATCGCTGCTGCAACATCTGCTCTGCAAGTACAATAATGATTTAGGAAGAAAGGGGTTCTAGCCATGAATCAAATAATACCGAAAAAACCTCTGTATATCGCTGGCGGAACAAAAGAAGCGGCCTCCTATAAGGAGCTTCGTTCCCCGCATTCCGGAGAAGTTATTGCAGAAGTCGCCATTGGTACCAGGGAAGACATGAAAGCGGCAATCGACTATGCAGAAGAAGCAGCGGAGGTAATGGCGAAACTGCCGGCCCATAAACGCGCTGCCATTCTGCAGAACGTATCCTTGCTTCTGAAGGAACGGAAAGAAGAAGCAGCACGCATCCTGACGCTTGAGGCGGCTAAACCGATTACGGTAGCCCGCGGTGAAATCGCTCGGACCATTGAAACCTACCAATTCGCGGCCGACGAAGCGCGCCGCCTGCACGGAGAAACCATTCCGATGGACGCTTCAGCTATGGGTGAAAATCGCATCGCCTATACCGTGCGTCATCCGCTCGGTGTTGTCGGAGCAATCACGCCGTTCAACTTTCCGTTCAATCTGGTGGCACACAAGCTTGGACCTGCCTTCGCAGCCGGGAATGCGGTCATTTTGAAACCGGCAGACCAAACGCCGCTATCCTCCTTCTTCATCGCTGATCTGTTCGCAGAAGCCGGGCTTCCGGCTGGTGCCCTTCAGGTTATCCCCGGTCCGGGGAGCGAAGTCGGAGACGAGATGGTATGCGACGACCGTGTGAAAATGATTACGTTCACCGGCAGCCCGGAAGTCGGCAAAACAATCCGTTCTAAAGCGGGATTGAAGCGTGTCGTACTTGAGCTCGGTTCTAACTCCGGCTTGATCATTGACGAAGGATTCGATATTGACCGGATTATCAAACGAACGGTAACAGGCGCGTTCACATTCATGGGACAGGTATGTATTTCCCTGCAACGCATCTACGTGCACCGCTCCCTGTATAATGAGTTTGTAGAGAAATTCGTTGCGGAAACACAGAATCTACGTATCGGTGACCCGCAGGACGAGACAACCGACATTGCGGCGCTGATTTCACAAAAAGACGTCGACCGCATCGCCTCCTGGATTGAAGAAGCCGAAGCCCTCGGCGCGAAGGTATTGACCGGCGGCACGGAAGGCAACCTTGTTAAACCGACCGTTCTCGTTGACGTACCGCCGCATGCGAAAGTAAGCTGCCAGGAAACGTTCGCACCGGTCGTCATTATCAGCCCGTTTGATTCATTCGACGAAGCGATCGACGCGGTAAACGACTCCCGCTACGGACTTCAGGCCGGTGTATACACCGATAATATTGAGCGTGCATTCCACGCGGCTGAACGTCTGGAAGTAGGCGGTGTAATGATTAATGACTTCCCGACATTCCGTGTCGACCAAATGCCTTATGGCGGCGTGAAAGAAAGCGGCGTGGGACGTGAAGGCATCAAGTACGCGACCGAAGAAATGACCGAAATGAAGCTTGTCTGCTTCAACCGCAATAAATAATATGGCCGTATAAATCCGCGCCTTACGATAAGGAGGCGCCTCATGCAAGCGGATATCGATATCGCATCGTTTCTCACCAGCTTCTCGATCGGATTCTGTTATCTGAATGAAGAAACATTCGCATATAACAAGCTGATCGAGAGGTGGTTTTTCGAGCAGGGCATAACGCCTACCGATCTATCCGTCCGCCTGCGAAAATGGGCGGCGGACGGTGATTTTCTTCAGCGAATGGACGGCTTTCTTTGGGAAGGAAGACTGCTGGCAGAACCGCACGGGTTTGCCTGGCTCATCTTTCCATGGGAGACCAAAGAAAGCCATGTCGCTGCGGAATATGAACATCTGTACGCGGAACTAAAAAGCGTATTCGCTGCGGCCTATGACGAAATTTTTGTTACCGACGGCGAAGGATATACCGTTCGGGTAAACGGGGCCTGTGAACGCAACTACGGATTGACCGCCGAGCAGATGGTCGGCAAACACGTCACCGAGCTGGTAGCTCAGGGGATTTTCTCCCCTTCTGCGACGCTCGACGTCATAAAACAACGCAAGCAAATCAACCTCGTGCAGCAGACACAGAACGGACGCAGGCTGCTGGTGACGGCCACCCCTGTTTTCACACAGGACGGCCAGTTGATTCGCGTCGTCAGCAATTCGCGCGATATTACTGAGCTATTAAATCTGCGCGAACAGCTCGACCAGTTGCAAGAGCGTGTAGAGACGTATGAAGAAACTTTGCAACTGCGAGAGGAAGCATCCGGCATAAAACTCACTGTGCGCAGCTCTTCAATGCTTGCCGTGCTATCCAAAATCGAAAAAGTCGCGAAGGTAGACAGTACGGTGCTGCTGCTCGGAGAATCGGGTGTGGGAAAAACGCACCTTGCCCGCTACCTGCACAACATGAGTCCACGCAAACAGGAACCTTTTCTCTCTGTGAACTGCAGCGCTCTTCCCGAATCTCTCATCGAGTCCGAGCTGTTCGGATACGAACGCGGAGCGTTTTCCGGTGCGCATGAGAAAGGAAAAAAAGGGCTGTTCGAAGCTGCAAACGGAGGCACACTGTTTCTGGACGAAATCGGGGAATTGCCGCTTTCGATGCAAGCTAAACTGCTGAACGTACTGCAGGAGAAACAGTTTTTCCGCATTGGCGGCACGACTCCGATTCAAGTGGATGTACGCATTGTCGCGGCCACCAATCAAGATTTGAAAAAGAAAGTGGAAGAGAAAACCTTCCGCAACGATTTATATTACCGGCTGAATGTCATTCCGATTACGATTCCGCCGCTCAGGGAACGACAGGAAGACATCGTACCGCTTGCCATCCGTTTTCTCGAAGAGTTTAAAGAGACGTATGGCATCGAGAAGAAACTCAGCTATACGGCCGCGGAAGAGCTGCGGCGTGCGCAATGGCCGGGCAACATTCGGGAGCTGCGCAACTTCCTGGAGCGGATTGTGGTAACGGCGGATGAAGACGTCATTACAGCGGAACATATCACGCGTGCGCTCTACGATGACGAAGAAGCACCGCCGCCTGAGCCGGAAGAAGGAATGACGCTGAAAGACCAGCTTGAACGCTATGAAGGTCAGATTATACGCCGGGCGTATGAAGAGTGCGGAAGCACGTACAAGCTGGCGGAGATGCTCGGCATAAGCCAGTCCAGCGCAATGCGCAAAGTCAATAAATATGTAAAGGAACTGTGAGATGCTGATCACGATATACGGGACGCAAGCCACAGAGACAATGGATTTCCACCTGGACCGCCCGCATACCGTTGGCGCCATTCTCGAGATTCTGTTGACCATTCATCCCTGGTTTTGTCAGGCGCTGCCGCCTGAGCGGGACAGGTCCACACTGGAGACAGTTTTATCCATCCGAACTCCCGCCAATCGCTCACTTACTCTTGACGATACTGTCACAAATGACACGGAGCTTGAAATTCACTTTCATGATATGATATAAGCAGATCATAAGAGGAAGTGAATGGATGTGTTCGAGTTTTTCTATCGCAGACGCAACAACCAGCCTATGTATTATTTCATGATCGGAGCGCTGGTTACAGGTATTGTAATGATGGGTTTAGGGTTCTGGTATATGGTAAGATTGTAGAAATCCCCTGTTGCATGTGAAACAGGGGTATTTCTCTGTGTGGAATTTATACAATAATGAGGGATGAGAAATGAATATTATTCTCTGGGGTTTTGCAACCGTTTTATCCGGCTATTTCGCCTATAGTATTCTGCGTCAATGGCTCGCCAAACGAAAACCCAGCCATCTGGCATGGTTTATCGGCTTCTTCTTTTATTTCTTTAGCGCGTTGGGCAGTACACTGTCATACCTTATCGGCTGGGAATCTACAATGTACCGTATCTGGTATGTAGCGGCAGCGTCTCTTGTGGCATTTCTCGGCGCAGGCCAGCTGTATTTTACGGTAAAGCCAAAGTTGGCGCATACTTTTCTTCTGCTGATGGGCGTGCTTACTATCAGTATGTTTGTCAAAGTGTTTAATTCTTCTCTTCACCTTGAGCAGTTGGCACTGCACGGCGAAGAGATTGGCGGAACCGCGCTGCCGCGCGAAGTGCGTCTGTATTCGCCACTGCTGACCATTCCGGGTAGTTTTGCACTTATCATCGGTTCTTTTTATACATTTTTCCGCCGTCATTCCAAGGCCGGTCTCTGGATCGGCGTCGGCTCGCTGATCATCGCCATGGGTGGCACATTGACCCGATTCGGCTTGACAGACATCCTGCCGATTGCCAACAGCATCGGCATTACACTGATTTTCTATGGTTATTCACTCGCAGCTAAACCAAAGACAGCACTGCTGCAGCAGCAAGCATAGTAACACTCCCCATCAAAAAAAGTCCTTCACCGCATTCTGCGCATGAAGGGCTTTCGTTATCTGCTCAATTCGTCGTTCGCCAATCGGCGCAGCGAAAGAACGGTATGCTCTACAATATTGAACAGGTCGTCGATATTATCTTCGTTGATTTTCCGGCCAAAATCAAGCGTCACCGTATTACGGTACACGATAGGGCTTCCTTCGGAAAAAGCTTGATAAACAAAGGATAACTCCTGGGTAATGCGTGGACGGTAGGACCAGATTGTATCAAGGATTTCTTTTATTTCTACGCAGCGGGCCATGTCATCCATGTTCATAGCGAACACGACGCGAAGCGTACAGCCGAATTTTCTCTCCACCGTCTCCGGAATTTCAAGAATTTCACCCGCCAGATCGGCCGTACCGGCTGAAAGCACAAGCCGGGTGGTAATCGCTGCTCCTTCCTCCTGTCTGCGGTCCCGAAACCCGATTGCGTATTCACGGGACATTGCCGCTAACTCTACGCGATCGCTGCGCGATGTAACCAGGATGTCTCCGGCAAAATCCAAATCATATACCGCGCTTTCCAGCGCTACTTTAATGTTTTCGAAGATAGTCGGATCGAACACAAAAGTCTCTCCTATCGGCTTACTTCTGCTTGCTCAGCTTTTTCATCCTGCGCCGTTCTTCGTCCTCTAACGCATTTTTGGCGGCGATAGCATCATAATCAACTTTCAGGTTACCGCGCGCCGTTTGCACGATGGCCGTAATAATTCCGCCGAAGAAGACGATCAGAATAATGACACCGGTAATGAATAACATAATCATTCCGGGACTAGAAAACATAACCAAAAGTAACCTCTCCTTTTCTAAGATTCATTTTTATTATTATAACCTATTTTCTATCTTACTTAGAGTGTTTTTCACTCCCAAGCAAAAACCCGGCACTCAGCCGGGTCGCTTTTTTTAACTTACTCTCATTTCTTTACTCTGTTCTCATAAGACCAGTGACCAATTTATGAAGTGTTTCGAAATAATGTTTTTGGGAAAATATATAAAAGGCAGATTAAAAACGAGAAAAGTAAGAAAGAAACTAGTTAACAAGAGATAAATGAAGAAAAGTAAGACATACTATACATTTTTATATGTTAAGATTATTTTTTGATTGTAATGGTTCTTTACAACTGCATTTCTTGAGGAGTAATATTAATTTCATCAAATTAACAACCCAACAAATTCCGAAATCGCTGAGTCCCTTTCATAAGGGAACGGGGGAACCAATCGTGGTTTATCAAAGAAGCCGCATGGGGTGAATCTCGAATGATCGAGTAGGGTGACTCTTACATCCGAATCCGTCAGCTAACCTCGTAAGCGTATCAAGAGAGGCAACCCATATCGTGTGTATGACATAGTTTATTTGACTATGCCCAAAAGCCGCGAGAGAGTTCCTTCTCGTTAGGCTTTTTTTGTTGCCTTTTTTTGATGTATCTAAAGTAAAAACAGAAAACGAAGTAAAGAGAAGGAGGGTTCACAAACATTGAAACCGCGATAAACACATTGTAAACTATGTGTTTTTTGAATTTTTTTCGTAAATCAGGGAAAACTACCTAAAATGTCCTGGAGGGAATTATGGTAACGAGATTAAAACGATTTTTAATCGGGAGACCGATGAAATCAGATGAGCTCGGAGAAGAAAAATTAAATAAATTAAAAGCACTCGCTGTACTTTCTTCGGATGCTTTATCTTCTGTGGCATACGGAACAGAACAAATTCTTCTCGTATTAATCGCCATGGGTACAGTAGCATTATGGTATTCCATCCCTATTTCATTTGGTGTTCTTGCTCTTTTAACGATCCTCATTTTGTCTTATCGCCAAACGATCTATACGTATACAACAGGCGGTGGGGCGTATATTGTGGCAAAAGACAATTTAGGAACCTACACAGGGCTGGTTGCTGGGGGTTCTTTGCTGGTGGATTATATCTTAACCGTGGCGGTAAGCACCTCAGCTTCTACTGATGCTATTACATCAGCTTTTCCAGTTCTGCATGAGCATCGTGTCATGATTGCGCTCTTGATGATTTTAACGTTAACGATTTTAAATTTACGTGGAATTACAGAATCTGCAACGATTTTAATGTATCCCGTTTATCTGTTTGTTGTCGCTATTCTTCTCCTGATTATCGGCGGTGCGTATCAATGGGTGACAGGCAATGTCCATGCTCAGACTCCCACTTATGGAGCTGCCGTTCCAGGCATTACGTTATTCCTATTATTAAGAGCATTTAGTTCAGGTTGTTCAGCATTGACAGGGGTAGAAGCGGTATCCAATGCGATTCCTAATTTTAAAGAACCAGCTCCCAGAAATGCTGCAATGACGCTTATTATGATGGGAATTATCCTTGGCGTCATGTTCATGGGCATTAGCCTTCTAGCGTATGCATATGGCATCGCTCCTGCCGCAGAAGAAACGGTCGTATCTCAAATTGCATCAGCCGTATTTGGACGGGGAATTATGTATTACTTTATTCAGGCTGTAACAGCACTCATTTTGTTTTTGGCTGCCAATACTGCTTTTGCTGCCTTCCCTTTGCTTGCGTTTATGTTAGCGAAAGATCGTTTCTTACCCAATATGTTTATGGTTCGAGGAGACCGGCTTGGGTTTTCAAATGGCATCATTTTCTTGGGTATTCTTTCAGCACTCTTGGTTATTGCTTTTGGAGGGGAAACTGAAAATCTAATCCCATTATATGCTCTTGGTGTATTTATCCCTTTTACGTTGTCACAAGCAGGAATGATGAAGCGGTGGATTACGAAAAAACCACCAGGATGGTTTCCCCCTTTTCTTATTAATACTCTCGGAATGCTGACGACCCTTACCATTTGCCTTATTTTCTTGATTACAAAATTCTCACATGTATGGACGATTTTCTTGTTCTTACCCGCTGTTATTTTTATATTCCTGAAAATTAACCAGCATTATCGGGATTTGGCTGACGAACTGCGTCTTGACATCGCAACAGACAAGCCTCGACCAAAAGGGAGTGTTATTGTTATTCCTGTTGCTGGTATTACACAGGTTGTTCGAAATACCATTAGCTATGCTCAATCACTGTCAGATGATATCATAGCCGTTTATGTTGGTTTTGATGAAGAGTCCATTAAAAAAATGGAGAAAAAATGGGAAGAGTGGAATCCAGGTGTACGCCTGATTGTTCTGCGTTCTCATTACCGTAGTATTGTAAGACCTTTATTTAAGTTTATTGACACGGTGGAGTGGAAAAAGGCAGAGACGGACCACGTGACAGTTATGATCCCACAGTTTATTACAAAGCGTTGGTGGCATAATTTGCTGCACAACCAAACAAGCCTATTGTTACGTGCCTATTTATTTGCACGACAAGATGTAAAAATTGCTACGGTACCCTATCGTTTAAAAAAATAAAATTGAACACCTTAAAAATTTCATCTTAACCAAAAAACTGTCCTACTAATTACAGGGCAGTTTTTCTTTATTTAAAGTGTCACGTTCTATAATAAATTTATAATCTCAATAAAAAGGTCAGTTTTCTTATTTAGCTAATGGGAATCAATAGCTAAATAAAACAATAATACTTACGAAAAGAGCTTAGAAATAAAATGGCCCGGCATACGCCGGGTTACTTCCTATCTGGTTTCCAATTGAAATGATAATCTGGCTCCGGTTCTTTCACCAGGAGCTTTCTTTCTTCCACTCGAACATTTAGCAGGCCGCTATGTATGTGTATGCTTCTCACCAGATCGTCCGGAAGTATGATTCTGCCGTTCCCATCGACTTTAGATATGTACACTTTCTTTTCTCTGTGCATCTCTTTCACCTTCCTTTTTATTCCATGTTATAACATAAGGAATATAAAGGAAAATGTTTTTGTACATTAATGCGCATCCGATAATATTCCTTATGCAAAAAAGCAGTTCCTTTAGAAGACTTAGAACTGCTTTTTTAGTGTAGCTATATTTACTGTAGGGGATTAAACCTTAAACTTGGTCACTTCATTTTGTAATTCCTGGGCAAGCTTACTTAGAGAATCTGCAGAAGCTGTAATTTCCTCCATCGATGCCAGCTGTTCTTCAGAGGCTGCAGCGACTGCCTGTGTGTTCATTGATATATCTGTCGAAATACGTGTAATCTGGTCTATAGAGGCTGTCAACTGTTCTGTACTTGCGGATATTTCTTCTGTTGCTGCTGATACTTCTTGTACCTGATTAGTAACCTGCTGAATGGAATCCAAAATGTGATGGAAAGCCTCTCCTGCCTGATGTACGATTGCAGATCCAGACTTGACTTCTTCTGTTCCTTTTTCCATTACACTTACAGCATGTCTCGTGTTTTCTTGTATGTTCTGAATTAAGACTGCAATTTGTTCGGAAGATTGTTTGGATTGTTCTGCAAGCTTTCTTACTTCATCTGCAACAACAGCAAATCCTTTTCCGTTTTCACCTGCCCGTGCAGCTTCAATTGCAGCATTAAGCGCCAGGAGATTTGTTTGATTTGCAATGTCACTAATAACCTCAATAATTTTTCCAATCTGCTTTGAGTTTTCTCCTAAATCTTTAATTACAGCGGCAGCTTCCTGCACGGAAAGATTTATGCTTTCCATTTGTCGTATCGTTTTAACTATAACCTCATTTCCTTGTTCGGCCTCATGCAGCACCTCTGTGGATGATTCTAAAACTGTGGAAGCTGATTCAGCAATACGTTGCAATCCAGCTGCACTTTCTTCCATCGCCTTTCTATTCTCTTCCATACTTTTCATCTGGGCATCTGTGGCGCCAGAAATTTCTTGAATAGACGTAGCTACTTGATTGGCTGCCTCAGCAGACTGTTCAGAACCTGCATACAATTCCTCGGAAGAAGCAGCTACCTGTTCGGAACTTATACTCACTTTACGAATTAACTCCCGCAAATTTTGCTTCATGTGATTAAACGAACGTGCCATTTCCCCAATTTCGTCTCTGTTTTTTATATGAATATCAGAGATGGAAAGATCGCCTTCTGCAATTTGTTTCGCTGCTTCTGCTACTGCTATAACGGGTTTAGATATAATGCGGCTGATATAAAAAGCAATAAGCATTCCGATTACTAACGTAACAATCGAAATCATTAATACAACGCTTTTAACATTTGAGACTTTAGCAGACGTTTCCTGGCTCCCTTTATGCAATGAATCCTGCTGGTATTTTTCTAGCTGTTGCGCTTTTTCAGCGAATTTTACTCCTATAGGCGTTCCCTTTTCCTTCATAAGCGCAATGTAGCCTTCTACATTACCTTGTTTTTTGTACGCAGCCATTTGCTTAGCTACTTCTTCGTACTCAATATGAAGTTGATTTAACTGTTGCAAAAGAGTTTGAGCTTCTTTCGACTTTGTAATCTGCTGCATTTGGTTTAATAATTCCAAGAATTTACTTTTGCTTTCCTCATAACTTTTGAAATCCGAATCATCACCCGAAACTAAATATCCCCGAACCGCTTTAGCTTCTTGTGCTGACAAATACTTCAACTCTTTAGTAATATTAAGTTTTTTGACTCGGTCATCAATTAAGTCAGAGTATGTATTGTTTACGGACGAAATTTGGTAACTGCCAATTGCCGCTATCATCGCTAAAAGCAAAAGAACAGCAAAAAAACCAGAAAACAATTTCTTGCTTATGCTCATTTCTTCCTCTCCTCCATGCATGAATATGTATCCATTTTACACTCTTCCAATAAATAAGAGTACCTATTTAAGTAGTCATAAATACCTTGTTTAATGAATTTAAGAAGTCCGGAATCATTGTCCGGGCACATTCTATATCCAAAACGTTACTTTTGGTTATGCCAGGACTTGAGAACATCACTCCCACTTCCAGCAGCTTTTCTTCTCTAAAAAGCAAATTCGCACTCGCCTTATTTCTTTTCGTACCATCACAATTTTTATACTATTTTTAAAACCTTTTTTATCTTTTCACGTATAAGAATTGTAATGAAGAATACTTATAGCATAAGAAGTTTTAAAATACAACAATAGGCACTCATGGCCTCTTCCCTGCTCATTCTCTGGATGAGCGCCATTGCATCCGCATTCTCCGCACTGATTTCTACGGTGTATATTTATTTACGCTATCTCATATAAAAAAGGAGGACACTTATATGGTTACCTACCGCTATAAAACCGACCTTTTGATCATCGAGGAAAAAGCCAACAACAACGACAAAGAATTTATTTTCAAAGTCAAAGACGTGGATACTATCGTACCTGCTCTGCGTAAGGTACGCATGTTTTTCGACAGCGACAAAATATACACCGATGTAATTTTCTATTCGCATCCCAACCATGAATATCAAGTCATTGTCCGTCAAAATTACTACATCGACTTTTTGCTTGTTTTATTCAAGAACAAGATTATTCAATGTATCGAATGGAAATAGAGATTCACTTCGATGGGTCAGAGATACGCTTTGGCCCGATTTTTTACGTCCAAAAAAGGTGCAGATAACCAAAAACAACGGAGCGGGCTTTCCTGCTCCGTTCGTCTATCGCAATCTCATTGTTTCTTGGCTGCTTCTTCTTTTCTGTGAAAATCGTGAGGAAAGAAGGAGAGAAAGAGGAAATAAGATCCGGGGAAGAAAAAGGCGTTCACCTTTCCCCTCATTTTCATGTTGGGGTTGCGGCTGAAAAGCATGGTGGTTTTCTGTATCAAAATATAATAATCCCGCTTATTATATTAGGAGAAAGACTATTCTGTCACTTCTACACCTCATGCTTTAGTGTTAAAACCAAGAAACAACATAAATGTAGTACAAATTTTCAAATAAGTATGCTATAATAAGAAAGTATTACTTTATAGGAGGAGGACAAAGTATGAGGATGTATGTTTGCCTATCCTGCCTGCAGGTCAAGCGGGGAGACTCACATCGTGTAGATATGAACATTTGTGAGACTTGCTCCTCAGACTTCTTATCGGTTAACAAGGACCCCCAGCTTCTCGCCAGTCCCCCTTCCCTCTATGTTATGGATGAAACGTTGTCACAGTCAGAGTGTCGCAATAAAACCGAAAGCCCATCAGCGTTTTGCTGATGGGTTATTTTTATTTGCCATTTCCTATGATACAATGCAAATAAAGAATGCTTCTGAGGTGAAGAATGAGTTCGATTCGAAGATCTATTCCCAATAGCTTTACACTTGGAAATCTCGTATGTGGAATTTTTTCGCTTACGTTTTCCATGAATGAATATTATAAAATGGCCGCCCTGCTCATTTTGCTCGCTGCGCTCTGCGATGTGTTTGATGGTAAACTTGCGCGCATACTGCGGGTCGATAGCCCGATGGGCGTCGAACTGGATTCCCTGGCCGATATTGTCAGCTTCGGTGTCGCACCTGCCATCTTGATTCACACAATGCATACACCTTCCCCGCTGTTGACAATTGCGTTTATCGCATTTCCGATCGCCGGCGCCTGGCGTCTGGGCCGTTTCAATATTCAACCGACAGTGGGCTATTATATAGGCGTACCGATTACGATGGCTGGACTTATCCTGGCCGTGTTAGCGCTATTCTCTTTTTCCAGCCCTCTGCTTATGCTTGTTCTGGCGATTCTGATGGTTAGTCCAGTTCGCATTCCAAAACTATAGCATGACTCAGGCTCCTGATTCCGGGAGCTTTTTTATTTTTCCAATTCATTTATTTACAAAATAATCAGAATAGATGAACTTCGTTTAAAAAGCTGTTAAATTAAGAAAATATAATTTATAATTTTTCGATGTAAGCGTTTCCTTTTTTGAAAATAATATATAGATAAATAATCTGGGGAGGTCTTATGAAAAAACAGCACGCAACAGAGCTTCATCGTGGTCTCGAAGAACGTCATATCACGCTCATGTCGCTGGGTGCGGCAATTGGGGTGGGCCTGTTCCTGGGCTCTACTTCTGCAATCAAAATGGCAGGTCCGGCCATTCTGCTTGCCTATGCATTGGCTGGCGCCGCTATGTTCATTATCATGCGCGCGCTCGGAGAAATGGCGATTCAAAACCCGGTCGCAGGCTCTTTTAGTCGCTATGCACGCGATTACTTAGGGCCGATGGCCGGCTACCTGACAGGCTGGAACTACTGGTTTCTTTGGATTATCACCTGCATGGCTGAAATTACGGCAGTCGGCGTCTATATGCAGTTCTGGTTCCCGGACAGCCCGCAATGGCTCTGGGCACTGGCCGCGCTTATCATCATGGGTGCCGTTAACCTCATTGCCGTTAAAGTTTACGGAGAGCTGGAATTCTGGTTTGCTCTTATCAAAATCGTTACCATTATTTTGATGATTGTCGTCGGACTTGGTATGATTATTTTTGGTTTCAGCAACGGCGGTGTCCCTGTAGGCATCAGTAACCTATGGTCGCATGGAGGGTTCATGCCGAACGGCTTTACCGGTATCCTGATGTCGATGCAGATGGTTCTATTTGCATTCCTCGGCATCGAAATGATCGGGGTTACCGCCGGTGAAGTCAAAAATCCGGAGAAATCATTGGCCAAAGCAATCGATACGGTATTATGGCGTATTCTCATCTTCTATGTGGGCGCGCTGTTCGTGATTCTTTCTATCTATCCATGGAATGGACTGGAAGGCAAAGGCAGCCCGTTCGTAATGACGTTTGACAGGCTGGGCATTCCGTATGCCGCAGGTATTATCAACTTTGTTGTACTGACCGCTGCGCTGTCTTCTTGCAACAGCGGTATCTTCAGCACCGGTCGCATGCTGTTTAATCTGGCGCAGCAAAAAGAAGCACCGCAATCTTTCAAAAAAATCAGCAAGTCGGGTGTGCCGAATGTGGCGATTCTCGCATCCGCCGGCGCGCTGCTCATCGGAGTTTTGCTAAACTATATCGTACCGGCCAAAGTGTTCCAATGGGTGACCAGCATCGGTACGTTCGGCGCCATCTGGACCTGGGCCGTCATCCTGCTGGCACAAATTCGCTATCGGAAAAGCCTGAAAGCGGAACAGGTGCACAATTTGAAGTATAAGATGCCAATGTTTCCGTTCAGTTCCTATATAACGCTTGCGTTTCTGATAGGTGTAGTGGGAGTGATGGCGTACTTTCCGGAGACCCGTATCGCCCTTATCGTCGGCCCGGCCTGGTATCTGATTCTTGTTATTTTCTACTTCGCCAAAGGATTGCATAAGCGTCCGCATGGCGAAGCAGCTCAAACAGAAAATACGCCATAAAGCATGGAACCGTCTTATCAACGGTAATCTGCTGTCCCGCCTGCCACCGGATAAGGCGGGACTTTTTGTTATCAAGCGTCTGCCTGTGCAGTATCTATGAACAGCCGTTTCATTTCCTCAATTTCAGATTAACTGCCATCTGTATTTCTCTCATAATCCCTTACCTAAATTGCGTAAAAACAGGGCAACATACATCTGTTTCTTCTTGCCATCCGCTCAGCGCTTCATGTGTTTTTAGACTATGAATCATTCAGGTTAAAACTATTTTTAAAAAGATGTTTCCGTAAAGTTTGTTTCTTGAGCCATTAGTATTTTATAATGATTAACATTAAGAATGTATATTTCTCCTTTACCTTCATCCAGAATATAACAATAAAAAACCATTTGAAATATAGGATTAATACAAGGGAAATATTGGATATTTTATAAGTAGTATGTAAAGGTACATTTAGGATAATGTAGTTATTAAAGAATAAGAATACAGGAGATTATTTCATGACAGGGATACATAAATTAGAAATTATTCGTGATGGGCTTCTTTCCCATCCTATGTATAAAGAAATGAATACACCTGATCGAGTTAGGGTGTTAATGAAACATCATGTGTTTGCGGTCTGGGATTTCATGAGTTTATTAAAAAGACTTCAACAATCTGTAACTTCGATTGAGGTCCCCTGGCTTCCCTATGCAATACCTTCCTATACTCGGTTTATTAACGAGATTGTTCTTGCAGAAGAATCTGATGAAGATGGAAGAGGGGGATATGCGAGTCATTTTCAACTTTATCTTGAAGCTATGGAGGAGTCTGGGGCCGACGCAGCTCCTATCAATGCTTTTCTAAATGCGATAAAAAATGGTGTCGATTATAAAAAAGCATTAGAGCAGGATATAATCCCTTCTACTGTGGCAAAGTTTGTTACCTTTAATTTAAACTTATCCTTAAAAGGACAAGTTCATGAAGTGGCTTCTGCTTTTTTCTACGGGAGAGAAGGCTTAATCCCTGACATGTTTAAGCTTTTGGTGGATTCCTTGAAAAAAGAAGGCTCTTCTAATGAACGATTGAATTATTATTTAAGACGACATATTGAATTAGATGAAGATAAACACGGCCCTCTTGCTGAAAAACTTTTATCCGATTTATGCGGAGATGATCCAAAAAAGAAAGAGGAAGCCATACAAATCGCTCAGATTTCACTACAGATGCGAAAAAATTTGTGGGACGGGGTATTAATGGAAATTCAAGAAAAGGGACTTTGATAACATTTAATTAGTTTGTTAATAATCTGCAGCCGTTCCAGAGTTCTGGAACGGCTTTTAAATGTGCGCTCATCATAGGCGTCATCTATCGTTTTCATATCCTATCGTGGTTCGAAGTAAATATATATACTTTAAGTAAGCTTAATAACCGGTTTAATTGTCGTCCCCTTTCTAGAATCTTCAATAGCTTGATTAATTTCTTCTAACGTGTAGTACGTAATTAATTAAAAACCGATTTTTCCTACATTGAGAAAAAATCGGCTTTGTTATGGTATAGGAAAGTCTAAAGAGGGATTGGGATTACCCAGGAGTATTACATTACATGTTATCTTTTAAAGTTGGGTGTTCTTTTCTCTAAAAAAGCCGTAATTCCCTCGATGCCTTCTGTTGTCTGTGCCATTTTTGCTAAGGTTTGTGCTTCATTTTCCATTTGAGTTTCCAGTGTTTGGTTCCATCCGCTGTGAAGCAAGCGTTTGGCTGCACCGAGTGCAGTCTTCGCCCCGTTTGCAAGTTGTGCTGCTGTTACATTAGCCTGAGTAAGCACCTCGGTATCAGGCACAACTTGTGTCACGATCCCTAATTCATAGGCCTCCTGTGCTGAAAGTACCCGGTTCGTTAAAGTGAGTTCAAGGGCGCGTTTTAACCCAACAATACGTGGTAAGAAATAGCTTGCAGACCCATCAGGGGTCAAACCAACTCTAGTGTAGGCCATGGTAAAGCGGGCTGACTCGGCAGCAATAACAAGGTCGGCGGCGATAGCTAAACTCATTCCAGCCCCTGCAGCCACGCCGTTCACCGCGGCGATTACCGGAGCATCCATACGAGTAAGACGGGAAATTGCCGCATGTAGATATGTAGTCACTTCCTTTAAGTGGCCAGGTAAATGACTTCCTTGCTCGGAAAAACTCTTCAAGTCGCCACCAACACTAAAAGCACTGCCGGTACCGGTTATGATTACAGCTCGCACCTCAGGTGATTCATCACATTTTAAAGCGACATGCATCAGATCTTTAGCCAGATCAAGATTCATAGCATTGGCTGCTTCTTGTCGGTTAAGCGTAATGGTTGCGACATTATCCCTTACATCGAAAGTAAGTGTAGTATAGCTCATCATCAGTGCCTCCCTTGCATAATCTGAGTGAACGGTCGCTCAGATTACACTTTAATTGGATATATTATACAATACTTTTTGGAATAACGGATATAAAAATGATTCTCGGTAGTGGAAGATAAATTTTTATTAAGATTTATCATCATGACAAAAATTCCAGCTAAAGATACTTTTCGTATTTTGAGATTTATTTCGAATGCTTCGCCAATAACGAAGTCAGCGCTTGCTCATACTCATTCTGAAGCTCCTCAACCACTTCAGCGATGGGTACAATTCGTTTAATCGTGCCTACCCCCTGTCCCGCAGACCAAATGTCTTTCCACGCCTTGGCTCCAGATTGATTCCCTTGAGAGAAAGAGAAATCCATAGACTCTTTTTTCTGGAGTTGATCTATGTCAAGACCTGCTCTCTGAATGCTTGGGATAAGGTAATTCGCATTCACACCGCTAAACGCATCCGTATAAATAATGTCTTCGAGATTCGATTCCACCAACATGTTTTGGTATTCATCGCTTGCAAAGCTTTCAGAAGTGGCAATAAAGCGCGTTCCCATATAGACGAGATCGGCACCTAAAGCCTTTGCTGCGAGAATATCTTGCCCGCCCGATATACAGCCGGCAAGAATTGTAATTCCGTCCCAGAATTCCCTTACCGCTCCAATGAAGGCAATTGGATTAATTGTTCCGGCATGGCCACCTGCCCCGCTGCAAACGAGAATTAATCCATCGACACCTTTCTGAGCGGCCTTTCTGGCATGAACAAGGTTAATGACATCCGAAAAAACAAGTCCGCCATACTCATGCACGATGCTAACAACCGGGCTTGGGTCACCGAGTGATGTAATGACAATCGGCGGTTGGTATTTCTTTATAAGCTCTATATCCTCTTCATATCGTTGATTTGTCCGGTGTACGATGAGATTCACTGCCCACGGAGCAACGCGTCGCTTAGGCTCATCCATCCGCACCTTTGCAAGTTCTTCTGTAATGCGTTTCATCCAGTCATCCAAAATGTCAACTGTACGGGCATTCAGTAGCGGAAACGAGCCAATAATCCCGGCTTTACAACCTTCGATAACCATCTCTGGACTGGAAACGAGAAACATTGGGGCAGCGATAACAGGTAATACGATTTGATCTTTAATCTGCGGAGGTAATTTTTCTGTCATTTTTTCTCATCCTTTCAAAAAACAGAGATAAAGAACCTGAACAGGTAAAACAGGGATGTGAAACAAATATAATCGAAATACTATGATTATTTTAATATAAGCTGATCAAGTAGCAAAGAGAAATATTTGTCTCCGAAGTTCGATGAAGTTGTTTCCCGCTTACGAATGGAGGGAAAGTACATTTCACTTTATCACTATAAAGCGAAATATACTTTCCTATACATTAAAAAACGCGCCGCCGCTCTTCCAGCCGGAGAGTATGCGAGGCGCGTTTTTTCAATCGTATCACAAAAAGGCAGCCGCCCCTTCCCCTTCATTTTCATGGCAGGGCTTGTGGCTAATCGGCTATGGTTGTTTTGTTATACTTCCACCGTTTCCTCGGTAAACGGCCAGGCCGGCAACATACGGCGCAGCTGCTTATCCTGACGGTAGCCAAGCGCGTACTCCGCCTGCATGATCGTATGAATTTCACGTGTACCTTCATAGATAACCGGCGCTTTGGCATTGCGCATGAAGCGTTCCACCGGATACTCATTGGAGTAACCATACGCTCCATGGATTTGCACCGCGTCGCACGCCGCATTGAAAGCTGCGTCGCACGCATGCCATTTAGCAAGCGATGTTTCTCGCGTGTTGCGTTTTCCTTCGTTCTTCAACCAGCCCGCGCGATATACAAGCAAACGCGAAGTTTCCAATCCGTCGACCATCTTGGCGATCATCTGCTGCACCAGTTGATGCTTACCAATCTCTTTGCCGAATGTGCTGCGCTCATGGCAGTACTTTAAGCTTTCTTCCAGACATGCTTGAATGAGGCCGCATGCGCCCGCCGCCACGGTAAACCGTCCATTATCAAGCGCCGACATCGCAATTTTGAAACCTTCTCCTTCTTCTCCCACCAGATTGGCCGCCGGTACACGCACGTTGTCAAAGAAGATTTCACCCGTATTGCCGGCGCGAATTCCGAGCTTTCCTTTGATTGCCTTAGACGAGAAGCCTTCGAATGTGCGCTCCACAATGAAGCAGCTAATTCCTTTGTGCTTCTTGGATTTATCCGTATAAGCGAATACAAGGAAATGATCAGCCACATCACACAGCGAAATCCATGTTTTCTGTCCGTTCAGCACATAGTAGTCACCATCACGCACCGCCGTTGTCTGCATGGCTGCCACATCGGACCCGGCGTTCGGCTCCGTCAGGCCGAAGGCACCGATTTTTTCGCCTTTTGCCTGCGGTTTGAGATAACGCTGCTTCTGGTCTTCATTTCCCCATTGGAGAAGCGTCATACTGTTCAATCCGGTATGCACGGAAACGGCTGTACGGAATGCCGTATCGCCGCGCTCCAGCTCTTCGCACACAATCGCCAGCGTATTGTAGTCCATGCCGCTGCCGCCGTACTCTTCCGGAATGCATACCCCCATCAAATCCAGGTCGGCAAGCCGAGTCATAATGCTTCGTTCAAAATGGCCTTTCGCATCCCATTCTTGAATATGCGGCATAATTTCTTTATCCACGAAACTGCGCACCATTTTTCGCACTGCTTCTTGCTCTTCCGTTAAACCGAAATGCATCATATCTTATTCGCTCCTTTGATTAAATAATGTGATCCTGCAACCATTGGTTGATTTGTTCCTCCTCGAATCCGTACTCGAGCAGAATTTCTTTCGTATGCTCACCCGCCAGCGGCGGATGATGGCGGACGGAAACCGGTGTCCGCGATAACTTGAGCGGACTTCCCACCATCGGCACACTGCCCGCCGTCGGGTGCGGGACGTCTACCTTCATTCCGCGCGCTTCTACCTGCGGGTCCTGGAACAGTTGTTTCATGTCATAGATAGGCGCGTTCGGAATGCCTGCCTTCGTCAATTCAGACAACCATTCCGCCGCCGGACGCCGCTTGAACTCTTCCTGGAGAAGTCCACAGATTTCATCCCGGTTCGCAAGCCTCATCGAATTGGTCGAAAACCGTGGATCTTGGCTCCATTCCTCTCGTCCAAGCAAAGCGCATAGCTTGCGGAATTGCTGATCATTTCCGACCGCAACCACCATCTTCATATCGGCAGCCGCAAATGTCTGGTACGGTACGATGTTGGGATGCTGGTTGCCATACCGCTTCGGCACCTTACCGGAGACGAGATAGTTGCTCGCCACATTGACCAGAAGAGAAATCTGTGAATCGAACAGCGCCAGGTCGATCATCTGCCCTGTACCTGAACGGTCCCGCTCACGCAGCGCCGCCAGAATACCAATAGCCGCGTACAGCCCGGTAGCCACGTCCGCAATCGCCACCCCCACCTTCATCGGTCCCGTCTCTTCGCTTCCGGTAATGCTCATCATGCCGCCCATTGCCTGCACGATGTAATCATAGCCCGGAATATCCTTATAGGGTCCGGTTTGTCCAAAGCCGCTAATCGAAGCGTAAATCAGGCGTGGATTTAATTCGGAGACAGTATCGTAGCCAAGTCCCCACCTCTCCATCGTGCCCGTCTTGAAGTTGTTAATGACCACATCCGCATCCTTAATCATCTCCCTCAGAATATCCCGCGCTTTTGGATTCTTCAAATTGAGCGTCATGGCCCGCTTGTTGCGGTTAGCACACAGATAGTAAGCGCTTTCCCCGCCGATTTCAGGTGGTCCCCATCCCCTCGTCTCATCGCTTCCGCCTGGCGCTTCGATTTTGATAACATCAGCCCCCAGATCACCGAGAATCATTGTGCAGTAAGGTCCTGCCAGTACACGGGTCAAATCAATAACTTTAATTCCTTCCAGCGCGCCCGGAACATAAACTTCCGGACAATCGGCTACACTTTCTTGATTCGACGGTGAAGTAAGCATGCACTCCCTCCTTTTCTGTGTGACGCATATATAAAAAAGCCAGTCCGTATTCCTGGGCAGAGAATCTCCGTAATACAGAAGATTCAGTAACCGGAATGCGACTGGCTCCTTGCCTGTGAACTCATTTCTGGCGGGAAAGAGGACAGACATAAACAGTCATGTTTAAAATTGTACGAATTTTTCTTTCAAGTTTAATTATACTATATATTTAATCTATTTAGTCAACCATTAAATATGTTAAGAATTTATTATCGTTGAAAAAGAGCGCAAAATTCTTAGGTTTACTACGGCGACGGTATATGGATGAAACAAAAACAAAAGGGCAGCGGACCAAAACCGCTGCCCTTTTGTTCATGGAAAAGAAGGTTTCAACTTTCCGATAGATAAGCTGACCCGGTAGTTTCCATGCTTCAGAATCCTGTTCAAAAGCGCATCAAGCTCTTCGAGCGATGTCGTATGCGCTTTCAAAAAATAACATCCATCCCCACTGATGCGATGCGCTTCGGCGATTATCTCTTCCTTCTCTATAAAAGCTTGAAATGCCGTGTGGTTCGCCGATTTCATAAGAACGGTAATGAATGCGGTCACTGTCCGTCCGAGCTTGGCTTCGTTCAGTGCAACCGTGTATTGTTCGATGACGCCCGCCTCTTCCAGGCGACGAATACGATTGCCAACCGCCTGTCCGGTCAAATGTACGTGTTCACCGATCTCTTTCCAGCTCATACGTGAATTCTCCTGCAACAGCTTTACAATACGTAAATCCGCCTCGTCAAACATACGCCAATCCTTTCACTGTGAAATAAAATGGCGGCAAAGCGTTTCACCGGTTTATTCCCCTATGCACTGCCCGCCGTTATACTTCAGTTATAACACAAAAATCTCTTAGGAGGAGAAAATAATGGAAAAAACCGCTTTACTTCTTGTCGACATTCAGAACGATTATTTCCCAAACGGCCGCATGGAACTGCATGAACCACACAAAGCCGCACAGAACGCCCGTAAGCTGCTTGATTTCTTCCGGAACAACAGCCTGCTGTTTTTCCACATTCAACATCTTTCACAACAGCCCGGCGCATCATTCTTCATTCCAGGAACGGAAGGAGCGGATATCCATGAAACAGTGGCCCCGCTTGAAGGCGAAATCGTTATCCAAAAAAATTACCCGAACAGCTTCCGCGAAACTCCACTTCTCACTCACCTACAGGAAGCAGGCATCGAGCATGTCGTTATCTGCGGTATGATGAGTCATATGTGCATCGATGCTACGACTCGCGCTGCCGCCGACTACGGTTTTCGCTGTACAGTCATCGAGGATGCATGTACATCTCCAGCCCTTTCTATCCGTGGTCGTACCATCCCTGCCGCCGACGTTCATGACACATTCATGGCGGCGCTTAATGGCCTTTACGCTCAAATTGATACAGCGGACTCTTTCCTGGAAAAAATGAAAAAATAAAGAACAACATACGAAATCGAGTCATCGCTCAAAAGAGCGATGACTCGGGCGAAAAAGCAACAGAAACCCTGGAGGCTCTAAGACTCCGAGTTATGAAATTGTATTGTGAAAGATGGCGACACCATTCTCAACCGTATGCAGCTTTACGCGCTGTCCAATCGCTACAGGCCGGTTATGCGGTTGATATAATCTTCCGAGTACACGCAAGCCGCCCGGACACTCGATAATCGCCAGAACATAAGGAACATCAGCTTGAAACTTTTCATCCGACACATAGATGATGGTATAGGAAAAAACAGTCCCTTCCATGTCGTGATCAAACGCCTCGTAGCTGTGTGCACTGCGGCATTGTGAACAGTAACCCTGGGGAACTAGGCTTTGCCGGCCACAGTGCGTGCAGTGATACGCGGGTATATGCTGACTCAATTTTGCTCCCTCCTTTTGTAGATATGAACTGTACAAGTGCCGCCAGAGCCTCCGATGTTGTGGGTCAAGCCAATCCGCGCATCCTGCACCTGCCGTTCACCAGCTTGCCCTCGCAGTTGATAAATCACTTCCACACCCTGTCCTACACCTGTCGATCCGACCGGGTGTCCCTTTGCTTTCAATCCGCCGCTTGGATTAATCGGTATGGAGCCGCACAGCCGGGTTTTTCCGGCAAGAGCCGCCGGTCCTCCTTCTCCGGGCTTGAAAAAGCCAAGGTCTTCTGTCGCGATAATTTCTGCAATCGTAAAGCAATCATGAACTTCTGCAAACGATATATCGTTTGGCTGCACTCCAGCCATTTCATATGCTTTTTCGGCCGCTATCCGCGCAGCCGGAAAGGATGTAAGTTCAGGACTTGCAAATATCTCAAATTCTCCGGAAGCCTGTGCAGACCCAATGATGTCTATGATAGGCTGCTTATAATCACCTGCCAACTCCGGAGCACATAAAACCATAGCAGACGCTCCGTCAGAAATAAGGGAGCAATCATATCGGTTTAAGGGAGCCGCCACCATATCGGGGCAGCCACACACTTCTTCCATGCTTATTTTTTTATGTAGATGTGCCTTTGGATTTAATAAAGCATGGTCATGATTTTTTACCGCTACCGCGGCGAGATGCTCTCTGGTGGTTCCATATCGATACATATGCCGTTGAGCAGCAAGTGCGAATACGCCTGGGAACGTTAACCCTGCGTTTACTTCCAAATCCTTGTTGCTGGCCTGAGCCAGTACATGGGTAACCCCGGAAGTCGGAAGTGATGTCATTTTTTCCGCTCCAATGACGAGTACGCGCTTACAAAACCCGCTTTTAATCGCGAAAATTGCCTGTCGTATAGCTAGGCTTCCAGAAGCGCAGGCTCCTTCCACTCTCGTTGCGGGAACACCCTGCAACCCTAAAGCAGAAGCAACGTAGGCGGCAAGATGGTTTTGTCCAATAAAGCTTTCACCCGCAAAGTTCCCCAAATACATGCCCTCAATTTCGTCCGGTCCAATTCCGGCGTCCGATAACGCTTCAGTTGCCGCTTGTGTTACAAGCTCAATAAAAGTAGAGGGGAGTTTTCCATACTTTGTTGAACCTACTCCAATGACAGATGCAAGTGCCATCTTACCTCAGCTCCTTTTCTCTTTCTTCGTGCCATTTTCGAAGGAGGTGCTTTTGAATTTTTCCTACAGACGTTCTCGGCAGTTCCGTTACAAATTCCACAACTTCAGGGACTTTGAATTTGGCCAGCCTGGACTGGCAGAATGTGATAATGTCTGCTTCCATCGCTGCTTTTCCTTCCCGGAGAACCACGTACGCTTTAATTGATTCATCACGAACCTCATCCGGTATGCCGATAATGGCACAATCATATACATCCGGGTGCTCCGCGATGACTTTTTCAATTTCATTCGCCGCAATGTTTTCTCCGGCCCGTTTAATCATATCCTTGACACGGTCCACAAAGAAAAAGTATCCTTCCTCATCTA